>NZ_JBSVWB010000016.1:0-113705 GCF_054071795.1 Pseudomonas sp. SDO5271_S396 | reverse complement strand
GATGCGCTGACTGATCCACTGCATTCGCGGGCAAGTCGAATCGTCGCACCGCCGCTCCCACATTTTTGATTGCTTGCCGTCAGTTGAGAACCGCAGCCCCCACGCGCTGAGCCTTGCGACGGCTCGACACGATCAAACCCGCCACTACCACCAGCACGCTCAGAATACCGGTCGCAATGATCTCGATCCGGTGCGCTTCCTGGAACAGCATGACGGTCAGCGTGCCCACGATGAACACCATCACCGCGTAGGTCAGGCCCGGGAACAGCCACATCTTGAAGACAATCTTCTCGCCCGCTGCCGTGCGTTTCTGCCGCATGCGCAATTGCGACACCGCAATCACCAGGTACACCAGCAGCGCAATGGCGCCGGAGCTGGCCAGCAGGAATTCGAACACCGCCGCCGGTGCCACGTAGTTGGCGAATACCGCCAGGAACGCCGCGCCCGTAGACAGCAACACCGCCCAGTAAGGCGTGCCGCTTTTATTGGTGCGCTTGGACACCGCCGGTGCATCACCACGACGCCCCAGGGAGAACAGCATGCGCGACGCGGTGTACAACGCCGAGTTCAGGCAGCTGGTCACGGCGACCAGTACCACCAGGTCAACGATCAGCTTGGCGTTCGGAATGCCCATGCGCTCCAGCACGGTCTGGTAGGAACCTACCGCCGCAAGGGTCGGATCGTTCCACGGCACCAGGGACACCACGATGAAGATCGACAGCAGGTAGAACAAGCCGATACGCCAGATCACCGAGTTGGTGGCCTTGGTGATCTGCTGGCCCGGGTTCTTCGATTCCGCCGCCGCGATGGTGACGATCTCGGTGCCCATGAACGAAAACATGGTGGTCAGGATCGCGGCCAGTACCGCACCCATGCCGTTAGGCATAAAGCCCTGGGTGTCGAACAAGTGGGAAACGCCGCTAACCTGGCTGGTCGGCAGGAAACCAAAGATCGCCGCCAGGCCAAGGATCACAAAGCCCACGATGGCAACGACCTTGATCAACGCAAACCAGAACTCGAACTCGCCGTAGTTCTTGACGCTGAACAGGTTGGTGGCGGTCAGCAACAGGGTGATGACCAGGGTGAAGACCCAAATGGCGATATCCGGGAACCAGGCGTGCAAAATGGTTGCGGCGGCGTTGGCTTCCAGCGGAATCACCAGCACCCAGAACCACCAGTACAACCAGCCGATGGTGAAACCGGCCCAGTGCCCGATCGCACGGTCAGCGTAAGTAGAAAACGAACCGGTGTCCGGCGAGGCCACGGCCATTTCGGCCAGCATGCGCATCACCAGTACTACCAGCGTGCCCGCGGCGGCATACGCCAGCAGTACGGCTGGCCCGGCGGCGGCAATCGCGTGGCCGGAGCCGACAAACAGGCCGGCGCCAATAACGCCGGCAATGGAAAGCATGGTGACGTGACGCGGTTTGAGCCCCTGTTCGAGGTCATTGGAGCTTTGCGTACTACTCATTGACACACCTTTACGAGGAATTGCGAAAACGGTCCGCCCGGCCTGCAGTCTTTCTCGTGAAAAGAATCCAACAGGGCGTTCTTTATTTTTTACGCAAGAATTGCGCCAAAATGTTGCAGAGCCTCCATTGACGCGGGCTGCAGCGCCGTTGAACAACCCTCGCAAGTCATTGAGATTAATGGCATTCCGCTATAGCGTTACCGTGTGACCCACATTCAAGACGAATGAGCGCACCAAAAACACACATAAAAAGTGCGTGACGCCCATAAAAGGGCTGATATGCACCGTTTGCCCGGTAAACCCTTCCAACCCCCGGCCAAAGCTGGCACCATCGCGCCCTTTTTTACGCGAAGCCTGCGGTTTTTCGGGTTCAAACGGTTGTTCGGTTGTTGATGGCGCGACACGCTGCTGTGCCGATGCGACACCCTGCCGCAGACCGCCCGTTTACCGTCCGCAGCGCTGTTGGCTGTCATCCGAACGCTATGCTAGCTTGGCGCCTCGCCAGGAAGGCAGCCCAACAGCAGGACCGCAACGTACACAATGAGGACCCCCCATGGCCGAGGCCACGCCCGCGCTGGAAATCCGCAACTTGCATAAACGCTATGGTGAGCTGGAGGTCCTCAAAGGTATCTCGCTGACCGCCCGTGACGGCGATGTGATCTCGATCCTGGGTTCCTCCGGTTCCGGCAAATCCACGTTCCTGCGCTGCATCAACCTGCTGGAAAACCCGCACCAGGGCCAGATCCTGGTAGCCGGCGAAGAACTCAAATTGAAAGCCGCGAAGAACGGCGAACTGATGGCCGCCGACGGCAAGCAGATCAATCGCCTGCGCAGCGAAATCGGTTTTGTGTTTCAAAACTTTAACCTGTGGCCGCACATGAGCATCCTCGACAACATCATCGAGGCTCCCCGCCGCGTGCTCGGCCAGAGCAAGCGCGACGCCATCGAAGTGGCCGAAGCCCTGCTGGCCAAGGTCGGCATCGCCGACAAGCGCCATGCCTACCCGGCGCAATTGTCCGGCGGCCAGCAACAACGGGCGGCCATCGCACGCACCCTGGCGATGCAGCCCAAGGTCATCCTGTTTGACGAGCCCACTTCCGCCCTTGACCCGGAAATGGTCCAGGAAGTACTAAATGTGATCCGCGCGCTGGCCGAAGAAGGCCGCACCATGCTGCTGGTCACCCATGAAATGGGCTTCGCCCGTCAGGTTTCCAGTGAAGTGGTGTTCCTGCACCAGGGCCTGGTCGAAGAGCAAGGATCGCCACAGCAGGTGTTTGAAAACCCGCTTTCGGCGCGCTGCAAACAATTCATGTCCAGCAACCGCTAACGGAGCAACATGCATGCAGAACTATAAAAAATTCCTTCTGGCCGCGGCCGTCTCGATGGCGTTCAGCGCCACGGCCATGGCAGAAACCTTGAAAATGGGGATCGAAGCGGCTTACCCGCCGTTCAACAACAAAGATGCCAGCGGCAACGTCGTCGGCTTCGACAAAGACATCGGCGACGCCCTGTGCGCCAAGATGAAAGTCGAAAAATGCGAAGTGTATGTGTCCGACTGGGACGGCATCATTCCGGCCCTGAACGCCAAGAAGTTCGACTTCCTGGTCTCCTCGTTGTCGATCACCGATGAGCGCAAGCAGGCCGTAGACTTCACCGACCCGTACTACTCCAACAAGCTGCAATTCATCGCGCCCAAAGCCACCGCCGACTTCAAGACCGACGCCGCCTACCTCAAAGGCAAAGTCATCGGCGCACAACGTGCAACGCTGGCCGGCACCTACCTGGAAGACAAGCTGCCGGATACTGAAGCCAAGCTTTACGACACCCAGGAAAACGCCTACCTCGACCTGATCTCCGGGCGCCTGGACGGCATCCTCGCCGACAAGTACGTGCAGTACGAATGGCTCAAGAGCAAGGACGGTTCCGCCTACGAATTCAAAGGCGATCCGGTGGTCGACAGCGACAAGATCGGCATCGCCGTACGCAAGGGCGACCCGCTGCGCGAGCGCCTGAACAAAGCCCTGGCAGAGATCAAGGCAGACGGCACCTACAAGAAGATCAACGACAAGTACTTCCCGTTCAGCATCGAATGATCTGAGCGACTTGCCCGGCGCACTCGCGTGAGTGCGCCGGCTCTCAGCAATGCCTGCCGCGATATGAAAACACCATGAATTTCGATCTCTACGGATTCGGCCCGGCGCTCGCCGCCGGCGCGCTGATGACCGTCAAACTGGCGCTCACGGCCCTGTGCCTGGGGTTGGTGCTCGGCCTTGCCGGCGCCTTGGCCAAGACGTCCCCGTACAAGCCGTTGCAATGGCTTGGCGGTGCTTACTCGACCATCGTTCGTGGCATTCCCGAATTGCTGTGGGTGCTGCTGATCTATTTCGGCACGGTCAACCTGATGCGTGCCCTCGGGGAATTCTTCGGTAACCCCGACCTGTCCCTCAGTGCTTTTGCCGCCGGGGTGATCGCCCTCGGACTGTGCTTTGGCGCCTACGCCACGGAAGTGTTTCGCGGCGCGATCCTCGCCATTCCCAAGGGGCACCGTGAAGCCGGTGTTGCGCTGGGGCTGTCGAAGCTGCGGATTTTCACGCGCCTGATCATGCCGCAGATGTGGCGCATTGCGCTGCCGGGCCTGGGCAATCTGTTCATGATCCTGATGAAGGACACCGCGCTGGTGTCGGTGATCGGCCTGGAAGAAATCATGCGCCACGCACAGATCGGCGTGACCGTGACCAAACAGCCATTCACCTTCTTCATGGTCGCAGCCTTCATGTACCTGGGCCTTACCGTGCTGGCCATGGCCGGCATGCACTTCCTGGAAAAACGCGCCGCCCGCGGCTTTGCAAGGAGCTCCCAATGAGCGGCGACTACAGCTGGCTGGCGCATTTCGACCTGGGTCTGAACTGGGCGGTGATCATCAAGTGGCTGCCCAAACTGGCCCAGGGCGCAACCCTCACCCTGGAACTGGTGGCCATCGCCGTGATCGCCGGTTTGCTGCTGGCGATCCCGCTGGGCATCGCCCGCTCATCACGCCTGTGGTACGTGCGCTTGCTGCCCTACTGCTACATTTTCTTCTTCCGTGGCACACCGCTGCTGGTGCAACTGTTCCTGGTGTACTACGGCCTGGCGCAGTTCGACGCCATACGCGGCAGCGCCCTGTGGCCCTACCTGCGAGACCCGTTCTGGTGCGCCACCGCCACCATGACCTTGCACACCGCAGCCTATATCGCCGAGATCCTGCGCGGCGCAATCCAGGCCATTCCGCCGGGTGAAATCGAAGCAGCGCGGGCGCTGGGCATGTCCAGACCCAAGACGCTGTTCTACATCATCCTGCCCCGGGCTTCGCGCATCGGCCTGCCGGCCTACAGCAACGAAGTGATCCTGATGCTCAAGGCCAGTGCCCTGGCCAGTACCGTGACGCTGCTCGAACTGACCGGCATGGCCCGCACCATCATTGCCCGCACTTACTTGCCGGTGGAGATCTTCTTCGCGGCCGGCCTGTTCTACCTGTTGATGGCCTACATCCTGGTACGCGGTTTCAAACTGCTGGAACGCTGGCTGCGCGTCGATGCCTGCCAGGGACGTTGAAGCACGCTTCCAGGCACTGGATGCGTTTCTGATCGAACATCAAGGGCTGTGGCGACCACGGCCCTTTACCTATCGACAACTTCCTTGGGAAAACCAGCACCCTGCGCTGGCCCAATGGCTGCGCCAGCGTTCGCTGGCAGATGCCGAAAGCTGTCACAACCAGCCCCATGAACTGCCGGCACCCGCGCCTTTTCCACAGCTGGCCGCGCAAGCGCGCGAGCTCAGTGCTGTGGATAAATTGCCCACGCAGCCGCTTGCCCCTGCGCGCCAGCGCCTGAACGTCGATGTGCCCGGGCGCAAATGGCAACAGATCGAAGCCTTCGGCGCCGCGCTACAGTTTGCGCAAACACCCACGCACTGGCTGGACTGGTGCGCCGGCAAAGGCCACCTGGGTCGGCGCCTGCTGCAAGACGGGCAACAACTGACCTGCCTGGAATACGATCCGGCGCTGATCGCCTCGGGCCAGGCCTTGAGCGAGCACCATCACCTGCCCGTCATTCACCGCCTGCAAGACGTGATGGCCGACCTAGACATCAGCGCCACGCAAACGCCCGTGGCCCTGCACGCCTGTGGCGACTTGCACGTGCGCTTGCTGCAACAGGCCAGCGCCGCTGGCTGTAAACAACTGGCGCTGGCGCCCTGCTGCTACAACCGGATCAGCGCCGACCACTATCAACCGTTGTCACGCGCCGCGCAGGCATCGTGCTTGCAGTTGTCGCTCGACGACCTCGGCCTGCCCTTGAGTGAAACCGTCACCGCAGGCGCCCGCGTGCGCCAGCAGCGCGACATCTCCATGGCCCGTCGCCTGGGCTTCGATCACCTGCAACGCCGGTTACGCGGCTGCGACGACTATTTGCCCACCCCTTCCCTGCCGGCGAGTTGGCTGAGTCGACCCTTTCATGCCTATTGCCGCGAACTGGCCGACCTCAAGGGGTTATCCACAGGTGAACAGGATTGGGACGCGCTGGAGGCTCATGGCTGGCGGCGCCTGGCCGAAGTGAGAAACCTGGAACTGGTGCGGGCGCTGTTTCGGCGCCCGCTGGAGATGTGGCTGGTCCTGGATCGGGCGTTGTTTCTGATCGAGAGGGGCTACAAGGTGGAAATGGGCAGTTTCTGCGATGCCTCGCTGACCCCGCGCAACTTGATGGTGCTGGCCGAGCGCGATTAAGGGGCGAAAATTCCTACAAATGCCCTGTGGATAACTCTGTTGATGAATTCTATACGAGGCCTGTAATCATCACGGTTACAGACCAAAAGCCAGACTGGTCATTTTTTGTTCACACAATAAAACGCCCGCAAAACAGGCAGTTGCGGCGTGTTGAGAACGGCTCCACAAAATGGCTTTTTTGTGACAGCCACATCCAACCGATTGTGAATAAGCATCTGGCCTTAAGCGTATAAACCGCGCTTTACGCGCGCCTTTTCGGCGCCTTCAGCAAACGGCACAGGTCGTTGATGTCGTCATGCACCAGGCTGGTCGCCTGCCCGTCCAAGGGGTCGGTGCCAAACGCCAGCGCCTCGCTGATCGCCGGATCCCGGTGCACTTCCAGAGGCTCACGGCCCAGGCGCTGTTTGAACGCCTCGACCATGTCCAGGCTGAACGGGTTGTCCTCGTCCAACTGGTTGATCACGAAGTGAACCCGCGCAGAACGCTCGCCCGCCAAATGGGGCGCCAGCAAGACATCCAACTGATCCAGCGTGCCGAGGGAGGCCGCGTCGGCCTGGGTGATCACCAGCACCACGTCGGCCACGCTCAAGGCTTGATGCAGGTAGACGTTGTTACCCGCAGGGGTGTCGATGATCACGGTGTGGCGTTCGCTCAAGTCGAGCGCCGACAAGTGCTGCGCGAGCCAGTTCGGCTCTTGCTTGAGCCAGCGCTGCAGGCTCTCTTGCTGCTGGATATCGGTGTCGCCGAAGGTCATGACCTGGCACCCGGCAAACCCGGGCTGGCGGATCTGCGCCCATTGGGCATTCTGCAGGCTGGTGCGGCCGATACCGGGCAGCGCGGGGTTGATCCCGAAGTGATGGCGCAAGGCGTTCTGCGGGTCCAGGTCCAGCGCCACCACCGACTCACCGTGGCGTTGCAGGCCACTGCTCAAGGCCGTGACCAGCGTGCTGCGGCCCACCCCTCCATTGACCGATACCAGCGCCACGACTTTGGGACGCAAGGTCGCAGTGCCGAGTGAATGCTCATTGGCGCTGACAGTCTGGTGAGAGAACGGCGTGCCATCGTCCACGGGGATGCTGCCAAAGAAGTGCAGCCGGGAGTTCAGGCCGCGCGCATCACAGGTGACGTTTTTGCCGAGCAACATATACAGATCATCAGTAAGGCTCATCGCCCGAGCTCCCACACGACGCGGCTTGAAGACGTGAAGGTCGGCAAGGAGAAGGCTTACCGCAGGTCTTGTTATCAGGCGTCCGTTGTTGCCCCATTCTGTGGCAGCCACATCAAAGTGTCATTATTTTGGTGCTATTACTGTCTATTTTTTAGACAAGCGGCAAACCGTCAATTTAATGACCCGTCGTGATCGGGTCGTACGGCGTTTGCAGATCACGCTCGGGAATCTCCCAAATCAACAGCTTGGGCGGGGTTTGCTTGAAGGCCGGGCTTTCGAAATACGCCTTGGCCGCACCAGAAAACTCGCCGCCGTCCTTGCTGAAGTTGCCTACCGGGGCATGCAGGGCTTTTTGCAGGAAGCCCACGAAATTCGAGTTGCGCGAGAACGAGGTACCGATCAGCGCCACATTGGGCAGGCCGGCATCCCCAAACAGGTCATCGGCATTGCTGGTGGCTCCACCGCTTTCATGGGCGGAACTGGCCGCGACGGATTCGCCCGGCGGTTGCCATTTGGGCGGCAGCCAATCCAGACCGGCCAGGCGCACCAGATCACCCGGGCGCACGGCGAGCGGCGCCTGGGTAATGTCGAATGCCTGCTCCGGCGTGGCCTTGATACCGCGCTGCGCAATACGTTGCGCCAAGGCCTGGGCACCGGCGTTGGCGCCGATTTCGCTCCAGTGGGTGTCGGTGCGCAAATAGGCCTCGGCGCCCAGTGGCGTCAGAGTCGCAGTCAGGTCCAACGCGGAAACACCGGCGGCCTGCAACGCGGCGGTCCAGTCCTGCACTCGGGTATCGAGGATGGCCGGACGATACAGTCCACAACGCTGGGCAGCAGCGATCCGGCTCTTGTCCGGCACCACCACCACTTGCAGCTCGATGCCTTTCTGACCCAGTTGTTTTTGCAGATCGATCACCGCTCGGGCCTTGGTCTGTGCATTGCCCTCGGCATGGCGGTTGATGCGCAGCTCATCGTTGATGAACAACCAGCCCGGGCAGCCCCGACGCACACGCGGGCCGGTGTCACCGAACGCCAGCCAGCTGCCGCCCCGCTCCAGGTTGGCGGCCTGGAGCGCCATCGGCGCCTTGGCCAGCTCCTTGGCGAAACGGTGGGTCACGTCGCCATGCAGCAGCATGTCACTGTCGACCTTGGCCGGCACGAAACTGATCGGGCCTTTGACCATCAGCCAGGTGCAGGACAACAGCCCCGCCGCCAGGAAGGGCACCAGCACCCAGGCCGCCAGGGGGCTGGTACGAACGGCCAATTCGCTCGGCGGAGTCGGCGCGGTAGGGGCGGGCATCGTCGGGCTTCCTTAAAACTGAAAGTACAGAAACGGTACGGCGTCGCGGCTGGCAATCAGCGCGAACGACAACACGAACCCGGCCACCGGCCACAGCGAGGCCGCCGCCAGGAACCACGCTTGATGGCCGAAACGCTGCTTGCAGCGCGCCTGCCAGACCGGCGCAATGATGCACGCCAGCCCCAGCAACGCCGCCATGCCATGGGCCGGGCGCAGGGCCACGGCCATCGCGTCCCCCAGGCCCATGCCGTGCAAGCCGAACTGGCCGGCGTACATCGTCAGCGCCGAATGGAAGTCCGGTGCGCGGAACAGGGTCCAGGCCAGGCACACAAACAGCAACGTCAGCACGTGCGACAGCACCGGCGGAATGCTCGGCAAGCTGGAGCGCGACCACGCACGATCCACGCACAGCGCCACGCCATGGGCCGAACCCCACAGCAGGTAGTTCCAGCTGTCGCCGCCGTGCCACAACCCGGCAATCGCCATGGTCAGGAACAGGTTGCGGTAGGTACGCCACACACCGTCGCGGTTACCGCCCAGGGCGATATAGAGGTAGTCACGCAGCCAGCTGGACAACGACAAGTGCCAGCGCCGCCAGAAGTCCTGGATGCTGCTGGCCAGGTAAGGCCGGTTGAAGTTTTCCGGGAAGTGGAAGCCCAGCATCAGGCCGAGGCCGATGGCCATGGCGCTGTAGCCGGCAAAGTCGAAGAACAGTTGCAACGAGTACGCCAGGCAACCGATCCAGGCGTCCACCAGGCTTGGGTTTTCCAGGTGAAAGGCAATGTCCACCAGTGGCGACAGGGTGTCGGCCACCAGCACTTTCATGCCCATGCCGATCATGAAGCGTCGCGCGCCCAGGGAGAAATTCGCCCAGTTGAAATAACGCTGGTTCAACTCGCGGCGGACCCAGTCGTAACGGATGATCGGCCCCGCAATGGAGTGACCGAACATCGAGATGTACGTGGCGTAATTGATGAAGCTGCGCTCCACCGGCACCGTATGACGGTGCACATCCACCAGGTAGGAAATCGCCTGCAAGACGATGAACGACAACCCCGCCGGCAAAGCCACGCGCTGCCAGTCCAGCGGCATGGCGCCGTACCAGGTGATCACCTCGCTCACGGTGCCGGCGACGATGTTGGCGTACTTGTACCAACACAGCACCGCCGTGTTGAACACGATCAACGCGATCAACAGGCGCACCCGGCCTTTGCCGTCCTCACGGGAGCGGTCCACCAGCAGGCCGCCGACCCATGCCACCACGGTCAACACCATGTGCAGGAACAGGAACAACGGGCTCAGCCAGCCGTAGAACAACCAGCTACCGATCAACAGGATGACGTTGCGCCAGCTCGGACGAGCCAACGCGTAGATCAACAGGAAGGCCGGCAGGAACAGCGTGAGAAATTCGAGTGAGGCAAAGACCATGGTGGTGTCGGGCCCGATCAGTTAGCGAGCGAATCAGGTGCGAACAGCAACCGGGAGCCCGACGCGGACGGCAGCGCCAACACGCTGTAGCGCTCGCCGGCCTTGAGGCTGAAGGTCAGCGGTTGACCGACTGGCGCACCGGCGCACTTGAGCTGCACCGACAATTCCACCGGGTTGATCATGCGGCGCTGCACCGAACCTTCGGCCACCTGCTTGAACAGCTCGGCCTTTTGCGCCACGGCTTCCAGGCTGGCGTCGGCGCACGCGGCGTCGGCGTTGACAAAGGCCAGGGAGGCTTTCAGCGCGTTGAAGTCGTCAGGCTGCTCATGAATTACCAGTTGGCGAATGCCGCCCTTGGCATCGGCCACCGCGATCACCGTGGCGAATTCGCCCGGGGCCACGGTCACGGCCAGGTCAGCGGTCTTGCCACCCTGGCTCAGCACGCCTTTGATCGGCGCCGTGCCGCCGGACACCGGCAGGTAGTCGGAAACGAGCTTGTCGCCGCTCTGTACCAGACTGGCCTTGGAGCCTTCGGCCACCAGCTTCAGTTCGCTGGGGGTGCCGTTGGCGAAACGCAGGAACGCCGAGTCCTTTTCCGGCCCGGTGGGGTACAACGGGATATCGGCACTGAACGCGCCGGCACTGGCGAGCAAAGTCACCAGGCCCAAGGCAATGCGCTTCATCACTGGGCTCCTTTCACAGCCGACGCCGGCAAGGCCGACAGCGCGCCGCCGATAGCCTTGGCCCACTTCTGGTAGCCGTCGATGGTGAAGTGCTGGCCGTCGGTGGTGATCCACTCGCCGGGCTTGGAGAAGGTCAGCGAGTCGATGTAAGTGCATGGCGCCACGTTGGTCGCCAGGAACGACGACATCAGCTTGGTACGCGCGTCATCCTTCTTGTACATGCTGCCGACCTTGCCCCAGGCCGGGCCGACCCACACGCACTTGGTGCCGGTTTCGCTGACCGCCTTGGTCAACGAGGTCACGCTTTTCCAGGCCCAGACTTTCGGGAACTGCGGGTCCGGGTAGGAGGCCATGGTGTCGCCGATGATGATCACCACCAGGTCAGGCTTGTCCTTGGCGATCAGGTCCTTGACCGGCGTGGTGCTCATGGCGTTCTTGCCGAACACCTCGGGCTTGCCGCCGGGCAGGTTTTCGGCGCCGCAGTCGACTTTCTTCGGCACGATCCAGTCGGCCGCGCCGGCACCGCAGGCGCCGATGGTGTGCACCTTGGCGCCTTGCGCCGTCAGGTTGGCTTGCAGCGGGTCGAGCAGGTGGTCGGGAAAGCTCAGGTGGCTTTCACCCAGTACCAGCAGGGTCAGGCCGGCAATCGCGGAAACAGGCATGGATGACTCCTATCAATCAATTCGAATACGGGGAACGGTAAGGGCTGACCGGCAGCGGCATGGGCCCGCTCAGGTCTTCAAACAGGTAGCGCAGGTACGCGTTGCCGACGTACTGGCGGTAATCCTGGGCGTTGTCGACACCGACTTCGCCACCCAGATAAAAACGTGAAGTCAGACGGTATTCGGCAGCCGCGTTGAGGCTGTAGCCGATGCCGGTCTTGCTGCTGCTGTCGTACTTTTTGGTCGGCGCATTGTCCTGGAGGATGCGATCGGTGGGGAAGTAATCGGCGCCATCTTGCGCGATATGCTGCACGCCCACCGAGCTTTTCAACTCGTAGCTGAAGCGGTCGAAGCTCTGCGCCCAGCGCACCGGCACCGCCAGGGAGAAGAAGCGCTGCGGGCTGAAGTAGCCGCCCTGTCCGTAGGTGTAAAAACCCTGGTTGTCCTTGAAGCCCATGGCCATGCCGCTGACGCCCACCGTGAGGGTGTCGGTCGGCGTGTTGCGCAGGTACCAGTAGACGCCGCTGCCCAGCTCCATGCGGGTATTGTCCTCGACGTGATTGCCGAGCAACTGGTGCAACGACGCATAGCCGTAGGCCCCGACTTCCTGGTCGTCATAACTCAGCTCGGCACGCCCGCCGTTGGCGGTGACGCCGCCCCACTTCTTCTCGATGACCTCGCCGTCGGCGTTGGTGATCCGGGCTTTGGAACCAGCGAACGACGTCACGCTGTCGGTAACCGGACGCCGCGAAACACTGACGCCGTAGCGCAGGTTGCCGCCTTCAGTGAAGGGTCGGTTCACGCTCACGCCACCGACCACCGTGTTATAGGTGAAGCCCACCGGGCTGACGCCGATGTCGGCCTTGACGCCTTGCGCCGGGTCTTCCACCGCCACCGCCAGGCCGACGCCGTTTTCACGTTTGGCGCTGTCCTCACCCGCACCGGCACCAAAGCGCGCCGCCGAGAGCGCCTTGACCGCCCCCGAACTCAACGTCACCGGGGTGGCACGCAACGCGACGTTGTAATCGCCCACCGGCATGCGCGCTTCGAACGGCGTTTCCACATCGCTGATGCGGCTCAGGCCACTTTCGCCGTTGTTGCTGCGCACGCTCAAACCTTGCACCAGGTAGCCGCTGCGATCCCGCAACAGGCCATCGAGAGCACGGCGCGCCGGGCTCAACGTCGGGTTATCCAGCGCGGCAATGCGGGTCGGCGGAACGAAGGGATCGCTCAACTTGTTCGACGCCACAAAACCGTTGGCGGGGATTGCAGTGCCCGGCGCGGCCACCGGCGCCGGGACCACATTGGCGGGCGCGTCGATGGGCGGCGGCACAGCGCCACGGTCGACGGCCAAATCGGTGATCTGCCGACGTTGGCCCGGCAGACCGACGAAGGGGTTGTAAGCCACGCCCTGGGCATCGGCCAGCGCCGAACGCGCCTGCACGCGCTGGGTGTTTTCGATGGCCAGGGCACGGCGCAGCAACTCGGCCGCTTCGGCATTGCGACCCAGCCCCTGGTAGATCTGCCCGGCAGCGGTCAGCGTCTCGGCGCTGGTCGGGTCCAGGCGCAGCGCCTTGTCGGTGGCCGATTCGGCCAGGCTGCGGTTACCGCCCTTCAAGGCAATGCCCGCCAGGCCCAGTTGCAGGCGGGCGTTGTTGGGGTTCTGCTGCACCAGCGGCTCGTACAGCGCCATGGCTTTCTTGCCGTCACCGCCGTCGGCGTACATGCGTGCCAGCACGCTGATCGCCGAGGTGTCGTGGGGACGCTGCACCAGCGCCGGCGAGAGCATGTCGTAGGCCGCCACCAGGTCATTTTTCTCGCGCAGCGCATCGGCCTGCTTGACCCGGTACTGGAAGATCAAATCTTCGTAGCGCTGACGCCCGGCGTCGGTCAGCGGCTGGCCCTGCAGGTCGCGCAGGATGTCGCCGGCTTCGGTGTAGTGGTTGGCCTTGAGCAGCACGCCGGCGTAAAGCAGCTTCTGGTCCGGCGTCGGGTTGGGGGTCTTCTCCAGCACGCCTTGCATGATCTGCAAGCCTTCTTCCGGCGCGCCCACCTCGACGTAAGCCGAAGCCAGCACCGCCAGGCGCTCAGGCTTCTTGCCGGCCAGGGTGGCGCTGCGACCGAGCAACGCCAACGCTTCGGGGCGCTGACCACGGCGGGCGCTTTCGATGGCGATATCGGTCTGCTTGTGCAGGGCGATGTCACTCGCCAGCTCATTCATGTCCGGCGTGCGCTGGGCAGCCGGAATGCGCGAAAGGGTCGCGTCCGCCGCTTTCCACTCGTCCAGTTCGACCGAGAGCAACGTGCTGGTGTACAGCGCGTCCGGCTGGTTGGGCTGGCTTTTGAGCAAGCCATCGAGCAAGGCACGGGCGTTGCGGATTTGCCCGTCACGCAGGTAAACCCGCGCCAGGGCGAAACGTGTCCAGGGGTTTTCCGGGTCGGCGTCGAGGGCTTGCTGGTAGGCAGCTTGTGCGGCTTTCAAGTCGCCGCGCTGGTCGGCGAGCTTGCCCATCTGGGTGGCGCGCAAGGCCTTGATCTTGGCATTCGAGGAGAACTTGCCACGGTCGGCTGCGGACAGCGAATCGATCAGCTTCAGGGCTTCATCGGGCCGGCCGGATTGCGACAACACGCCGATCAGGCCGCTCAAGGCATCCGGGTCGTTGGGGTTGCGCGCCAGCACTTTGCGGTAGCTGGCTTCGGAGGCGTCGAGCTGGTTGTCCTGCGCCTGGAAACCGGCCAGGGCCATGGTGGCGTCGGTCTTGCCGGGGTTCAGGCGCTCGGCCTGGGCAGCCAGGTCGCGGGCCTGGCTGGTGCGGCCGGCATTCTGGGCGTCACGGGCCTGGTTCAGCAGGTTCCAGTAGCGCACGTCGCTCAGGGCTTTTTGCCAGGCGCCGCCGCCGGGCAGGCGTGTGGCCTGGGTCAGGTAGTTCTCGGCTTCGCTGTAGCGCTGCTGTTGCTGGCGCAGCACGCCCATGCCGCCGAGGGCGTCGATGTCATTGGACTTTTCCGCCAGACGCGCCGCCAACAGCGGCTCGGCGGTTTTCAGGTCACCGTCGTCCAGCGCCTTGAAGGCCTTGACCATTTTCGGGTCGCGCTGCCAACCGCCGTCACCCTTGCCCTGGGCAATACCCTTGTTCATCAACGCACGGATTTCGCTGTCGTCCGGGTGCTTGGCAAGGAACTGCTGGAACAGCGGCACCTGGTCGCGGTTCGGTGCACCGAGCCAGATCAGCGCGAAGCGCCAGCCTTCATCGGCGGCGCCGCCCACGTCGTTGTCGGAAGTCAGGCGCTCCATGGCACGAATGCCTTCGACCCGCGACGACGGGTTACGCGCCAGATGGCGCGCCAAAAACAGTGCGGCAATCGAATCGTTCGGACGCTCGCGGGTCACCCGCTGCAAGCCGGCGATACCTTCAGCGGTGCCACCGGGCGTAAACGCCAGGGCGTTGTAATACTCACGGGCGATCAACCCTTGCGGTTGGCGACCCTGGAAAATCTGGCGGTACAGCGCCACGGCCTTCTCGCGCTCTTCCACCGGCTCGCCCAGCTCACGGGCCTGCTCCAGCAGCTTGGCGTTGGTCGGCGTGTTGACGGCGATGTCCTGCTCGAGTTGCAACGCCTGGCGGGGCAACGGCGAAATCGCGCGCAAGCGGGCCAGGTATTTCTGCGCTTCTTCCGGGTGCTGTTGCTGCACCTGGATCAGGCCGATGCCGTACAAGGCATCTGGCTGTTCAGGGCTCAGGCTCAACAGTTTCTGCCAGCTTTCCAGAGCCCGCTCGGGGTTCTTCTTCGACTGCCAATAGTTACCCTGCTCGATCAGCAGGGTTTGCGGGTCATTGGATGCAGCCAGGCTGGCGCTGGACGCCAGGGTGGCCATGATCGCAAGGGCTAGCGTGTGGCGGCGCATGCGCCCTCCCAGAATAATTTGACCGTACCGTCTTGCTCGAAGCGGTACTTTTGATCGGCAAAACCCTGGCCGAACAGGCTAAGCATGTAGTCGTAATACAGCGGCTGCGCGCTGTCCGGCGCGGACGTGGCCATGGCCTTGCCCAGCACGTCGTCGAGCTTGTTTTTCTGCAATTGGGCCAGGGCGGTTTCGCCCCGGGCCTGGAAGAACACCATGGCCGAGGCCGAGAACCCCAGCGGCGAATAGCCGTTGTTCTTCTCGACTTCACCGGTCAGCACATGCACCTTCTCGGGCGGCAGACCGTTGGCCGATGCTGCCGTGGCCCGCGACAGGCCGCCCAATGCCTTGAGCATCGGCGCCGCCAGAGGGTCGCTCTTGGCGGTCATGCCGGCCCACAGGTAGGTGCGGATCGCGTCGTAGCTGCCCAGGTCGTCGGAATACGGATCGACCACGAACACACCGGTGGTGGCGCTGGTGGCGCGGTAGCCGACCCAGTTGGCCGCAAACCCCTGGGGGTTGCTGTGGGGGTCGGCGAGCATCCTGGCGTTGTTGTCGGCCACTTCATTCCAACCGCCGTTGGGGCGCTCTTTCTGGAAGCGGCGCAGTTGTGCCAGCACCTGATAGCTGGGGTTGAAGCGCCACAAGCCGCCCGGGTAGGCGTAGCCCACCGGCCCCGGCAGCAGCATCTTGCCCAGGCCCGGCGCGCGGATGATCAGGGTCTTTTCCACATTGGTCAGGATCAACTGGGCATCGGCGCGGTACTGCGGCACGTTCCACACGCGCGCCGCTTCGAGCAGCGCGTAGGCGATCCACAGGTCAGCGTCGCTGGCCGAGTTGGCGTCGATCACGCCCCACTCGCCGTCCTTGGTCTTGCCCCACAACCAGCCGAACAGGTTGTGGGTGAGGTCGTTGCCGGCCATGTTGGCCTTGGTCCAGCTCCAGAGCTTGTCGAAGCGCGCGCGGTCGTTGCCCACCAGGGCAAAGAACATGGCGTAGGACTGCCCTTCGGAATTGCTTTCGCTGGGGTTCTTGGACGAGTTCAACACACGCCCGTCGTCCTGCACGAAACGCGTGGCGTAGTTCTGCCACAGCGGCCATTGCGCGTCACAGGTCTGCGCCTGGACAGCCCCCGCGAACAGCGTGGCGCCCAGCACGACCCAGCCGGCCAGACGCCTCATGCCAACCGCCGTTTTGCACGGGCACGCAGCGACAGGTACACCAGGCACGACACGATCGCCAGGCCCACGAAGGTGATCACCAGCATCCAGCCCAGGTGCCGCGACAACTGCCATTGCACGTACTTGAACGGGCCCAGTTGGCCGACGTAATACTGCTGGTCAGCCACCAGCGAACTGATCTGCTTGCCTTGCACCACGGCAAGGCTGCCCTGGATCGATTCCTTGTAGTCGTCCCCGCCGATCAGCACCGAGGTGGCGGTCTTCAGGCCTTCCGGCTTGCTGCTGGCGATCAGCACCACGCTGCGCCCGGCCTGCAACGGCGACTCGAAACCGGCGAACCAGGTGCTGGTGCTCAGGCTGTTAAAGATCAGTGCCGCGTTGGCCGCGTGCTGATTAGCCTCGGGGTCCGGGCTGATCCAGGTGCTCACGTAGCGCGGCAGGTCCGACAGCCTGAACTGGTGCTGCGAGCCATCGGCGCTGGCCGGCAGGTACGCTTTCCACTGTTTGAGCAGAGGTTGGTCGCTGCCCGACGCCAGCACCAGCAGGTCTTTGTTGGCAACGCTTTGCACGTCCTTGGCCAGCACCACTTTCACGGCAGTCGCCGGGTAGCCGGTGGACTCGCCGAAACGACCGAGCACGGTCAGGTAGGCGCTCAACTCGTCGGTGCCGAAGTTGTCGGGCAGCACCACCGCGGATTCCGACAGGTCGGCCAGGCGGGTGAACGGGAAGCCGGCATCGTTGAACACACCCAGGTTGGGCATGGCGATGAAGTGCTGGTAGCCGCTGATGTCCAGGCTCGAATCCGGATCAATCGCGCCGCGCATGTTGTCGACGATGATGTCGCGGCATTCACCCTCTTTGATGTAGTCGAACATGAAGCGCAACTGCAATTTGGACTTGGGCGACGCCGAGCTGATCGGCAGCAGCGTGGTGGCTTCGCGCGGCAGGGTGTTGTCCTTGGCCATCAGGGTCAGCAGGCTTTTGCCGTCGGCCAGGCTGGTGATCGACGGTAGTGGCATGGTCTTCATGAACTGGTCGTCGAGGCCCACCAGCAGCGATGAATTGGTCGACACCTGCTGCGGCGTGTAGCGGTATTTGAGGTGCAGCGGCACGCCTTCTTCACGCCAGTTGAACAGGTCTGGCGGCAGGCGGAAGTCGACGCTGATCGGGCCCGGGTTGTAACCCGAGACGTTGAGTTTTTTCAGGTCGACCAGCTCGCCCAGGCGCACCGGGCGATCGCTCGGCACCCAGTTCGGCGCATCGTACGGACGACGCGGCGCGAGGCTTTCGAGCTTGTCGATGACCACACTGTTGCCGGCGAGTACCGGGCTGCCCAGCGCCACAGCGGTGGCGGCGCGCTTGAGTTCGGCACCGTCACGGCCCGACACGATCAGCAATTTGCCGTGGGGGTCGTTGGGGTTGGCGATCAGCTTCAGGCTCGGGCCGGCGGCTTGCTCGACCTTCAGGCCGTTGACGTCGACGGCGTCCGGGCTCAGCACCAGGACAATCGCGTTGCCCTTGGCGGGAATGGTGCCCAGGCTGGCCGGGAACGTGGCGCCCCGGTAGCTGGCCAGTGCGCCGAACCACGACGACAGGGTGGCCGCGGCTTCCAGGGTGGCGTTGTCCGGAGCCGAGGCGAACACGAACGGCAGGTTGACCTGGCGCGCGTCACGCTTGTCGAAGAACGGCAACGGCAGTACCGACAGATCGTCCTTGAGCTGGATCGACGACACCTGCACTTTCAACTCGCTGGTGTTGCTGATTTTGGCCCACAGGCTGCTGTGCAGCGGGTCTTCGCAGGACATGGTGTAGTGACCGATGAACTGCAAGCGCAGGCGGTTGAATTCGGTGATCAGGTGCGGCGGAATCTGCACCAGCGCCTGTTGCACGGTGCCCGCGCCTTCCTTGGGCAGTGGCAGGCTGGCGGCGACTTCGTCGTTGACCAGCACGTTGATCTGCGACAGATCCGCCAGCAGCGCCGGTGAGTAGCTGTAGTTGAGCAGCAGTTGTGCGCCGGTCACGACCTGGTCGGCACGGATGTCGAAGTTGACGCTGTCGGACGACTCCACCCCTTGCAGGTTCATGGTGTCGCGGCGCCCCAGTTGCTTGAGGGTCAGGCTGTAGCCGTCCTCGGCACCTTGCGCGGCGGCAGGGGCAATCGGCGTTTTGTCGGCCGCCTGCAGCAGCGGGCTCAGGCCCAGCAGCGAGGCGATCATCAACGCGAGTGCGGCACGCGACTGAACGCGCGCGAAATAAGGTGTGCGGGTCATGGCTTGTCCATCAACGTATCAAGCGGTTGTGAGGGCGTGCGGCGCAAAGCCAGACGTAATTCATGAACGGTGGCGCGGCACAGGGTGAACAAGCCGCCAATGCCGATGCCGCTGACTTCGCGCAGGGCGGCCAGCGGCGTGTCCGGCTGACCGGCGCCCCAACTGGCGGCCCAGGTGTCGGCGCGGGAGAAGGTCAGGCGCACCAGCTCGCTTTGCTCGCGCAAGCTCAGGGATTCGAATTGCGCACCGATCTGCGAGCCTTTGCTGAATGCCACGCGCGCCTGGAACAGGTTGTCCTGGCCGTTGCGCGACAGCACCAGTTTGACCCGCTCGCCCTGGCCGACGACTTCACCGTCGTTGAGGATCATGCCGAAGCCGTTCTGCGAAAAGTCCTGGGTGACGCCGTGAAGCACGCGGCCATCGGCGCAGATCACACTCACCGGCAGCTTGGCGCTCACCCGCGGCTCGGATCGTACCTGGCGCGTCTCCGAAGCCACGGCCACGGCGGCGCTGGTAATGATCAGGTTGTAAAGGGTCCAGGTCATGTTGATGACCACGGTGACGGCGGTGTTTTCCTCGCCGTACACCAACTGATGCACGCCGAACCCCAGGCCCACCAGGTTCACCAGCAACAGCACCAGGTAGGGTCGCGCCAGCTTCCAGTCGAAGAACTGCTTGTCGATGATGCCGCCCTTGTCGGTCACGTTGAAGCCACCGGCCTTGGGGTTGATCAGCGCCACCAGCACCGGCGGCAGGATGTACCAGGCCAGTACGGTCTCGTAGACCTCGTTCCAGAACGAGTGCCGGAAACGCCCCTGGATCCGTGAGTTGGTCAAGCTCGAGTGCACCAGGTGCGGCAGCACGTAGGCGACGATCATCAGCGCCGAGGCGTGGAAAATCTCGGCGCCGAATACCAGGTAGGCCAGCGGCGCGGTGAGGAACACCAGGCGCGGCAAGCCGTAGAAGAAGTGCAGCATGGCGTTGGCGTAGCAGATGCGCTGGCCCCACTTCAGGCCCTTGCCGAGCAACGGGTTGTCGGTGCGGAAGATCTGCGCCATGCCCCGCGCCCAGCGAATCCGCTGGTTGATATGCCGCGACAGGCTTTCAGTGGCCAGGCCCGCGGCTTGCGGAATGGCCAGGTAGGCGGTGTTGTAGCCCAGGCGGTTGAGCTTGAGCGCGGTGTGGGCGTCTTCGGTCACGGTCTCGACGGCCACGCCGCCGATTTCCAGCAACGGCTTGCGACGAATGACCGCGCAGGAACCGCAGAAGAAGGTGGCGTTCCACAGGTCGTTGCCGTCCTGCACCAGGCCGTAGAACAGCTCGCCCTCGTTGGGCACGGCGCGGAAGGTGTCGAGGTTCTTTTCGAACGGGTCCGGGGAAAAGAAGAAGTGCGGCGTTTGCAGCATCGCCAGCTTCGGGTCCTTGAGGAACCAGCCCAGGCTCACTTGCAAAAAGGAGCGCGTGGGCACGTGGTCGGCGTCGAACAGCGCAACGTATTCGCCGTCGGTGACCTTCAACGCTTCGTTGAGGTTGCCGGCCTTGGCGTGGAAGTTGTTGTCGCGACGAATGTAGTTCACGCCGATCTTGCGGCAGAAGTCGCGGAAGTCATCGCGGCGCCCGTCGTCCAGTACGTGGACGCGCAGCTTGTCCTTGGGCCAGTCCATCGCCTGGGCGGCGAAGATGGTCAGCTTCACGATGCTCAAGGCTTCGTTATAGGTGGGGATGAACACGTCGACCGTCGGCCATTCTTCCGGCTCGGTCTTGAGCCACACCGGCGTGCGGCGCAGCGGCCAGGCGGTTTGCACGTAGCCGAAGATCAGCACCACCATGGCGTAGAACTCGGCGGCGACCAGGCCGTAGCCGAAGAACATGTCGACCCAGGTTTCGAAGCCCAGGGTGGAGGTGAGTCGCCAGAACATGTAGCGCAACGAGGCCACGAGCGACAGCACCACCAGCGCGAGGATCGCCAGGCGCCCGGGGATCTTGCGCAGCACCAGCACGGCCAGGAAGCACACGCCGGCGAACAGGAACTGGCTGGAAAGGTCCAGCGGCGCGCAGATAATGCTCGCCAACAACAAGGCGCCGAGCACGCAACTGGCAACGACCAGTACCGTACGCAGCGCCGCCGGCCAGCGATTGAAGCGCGCGAGGGCGTCATTTAGGCGCTGTTCTGCGCGCCCTTCTTCGGAGGGCGTGGAGGACGTAATGTCGGTCATGGAAGGTCCGAGTCGATTCGTTCGAGCAAGGCTCGGCACAGGGCATGGACGTCCTGGCAGGCGATACTGTTGACGGTAGGGTCGAGGGGGTCGCGCCCGTAGGCTTGGGCTTCGCTGAACGTCAGATCGCGGTGGACCATCCCCAGCAGGGCATCGCCCAGGCGTGTCTTGAACACCTCGGCCAGGTCCAGGCTGAAACGGTGAGCGCCGTCCAACTGGTTGATCACGTAATAAATGTGCGGCGCGGTTTCACGCGCGAGGTACGGCGCAAGCACGCTGTCCATCTGCGCCAGCGCGCCGAACGAGGCGACATCCGGTTGCACCACCACCAGCACGCTGTCGGCCACCGACATCGCCTGGCTGAGGTACACCGTGTTGCCGGCAGGCACGTCGATGACCACGGTGTCCTGGCCGTTGAGCTTCAGGCCGGCCAATCGCCTGCCCAGCCACTCGGCATCCTGCCCCAGCCAGCGATTCAGACTCTTTTGCTGCTCATGGTCGGTGCTACCGAAGGTCACCAAGCGGCAACCTGCAAAACCGCGCTCGGGCAGGTGCTCCCAGCTTTCGTTGAGCAGGCTGGTAGCACCGACACCTGGAATATCGAGGCCCAGGCACAGGTGATGGCGCAAGGCGTTCTGCGGGTCCAGGTCCAGGGCCAGCGCAGGTCGGCCCTGGCGCTGCAAACCGCTGGCAATCGCAGCGGTCAGGGTGCTGCGACCCACGCCGCCTTTGAGCGAAACAACCACCACCACGTGTGGCGTGGTGCGTGCCGAATAGACCTCGCCTTCCGGCCCCTCCACCACTTCGGGCGGTTGCAGATGGTCGACTTCGCCCTGGTGGAGTTCTTCCAGCAGGCGCTGCAGAGGTGCAACCGTGGGTTCCTCCTCTATGACAACAGCCTCCACGGACGCCAGCGACACTGCGGGCGCGGGTGCAACCTCCACGGGTACGGCAGGCGGTGCTTCCGCCACGCTCGGGCTTTCCAGGACCGCTACGTCGTCTTCTTCCAGGTATTCGTGGACGAAGTCGATCTCGCGGTAGCCGTTGGGGTTGGCACCCAGCTTGTTGAATAGTTTTGAAATGTCATCAGCTCGACTCACTCACTGCCCCTCCCCACCCATGGATTCACGCTTTAAAGGCGATAAAAAGGTCAGCGCTGAGCTGACCTCGAATTTTTATAGTTATGTAAATAAGGCGCGCATTCTGTGATATCACATTGATAGTGTCAGTATTTTGATGCTTTACGCTCTATTTTTTCCGACGAACGGCTTGACGTCATTTTTATGACTTGCAAGCCGAGAAAAATCCATTTACTGCCAGAACATGGGGTTGCGATATTTTTTCGTGGGGTTAGTTGGCCGAACGGACAGAAACGGCACATTTCTGACAAACCCCACCACACAAAATCGGTTGCCACCCAGTGTCTCGGAAATTTTCCTACACGAATCCGCGATTAAACCGACGATTCATATTCCGCGACAGAATACGACAACCTCTATTGGATTCAAGCGACAACCGACCGAGCGGTCAGGCCAAATGCGCCTAAAAAATCGGCGTTGTGTATCTGTTTGTATGTCGCCCCGACAGCAACACACAACGAAGCAAAACCCGCGCCGCCCCGACACAGACCGGATACCTGTGAGGTGTTCAATGGCTCCACACACCGCTAACCCAAACCTCACGAGGACACCACCATGAACTGGAACACCTTCATCGCCATCAGCCTTGCCGCTTTCGCCTTCAACGCCCACGCCGACGTCAAACCCAAGCCGGACATCCAGCGCGTCCTGTCGAGCGTCCAAGACGCCAGCGCCGGCTGCGGCGTGGTCAACGCCCGCATGACCTACCTGGACTCCAGCGGAGAAAAACGCGTACTGGACTACAAGAAGTTCGCAGACAACTGCGCGGCAGGCAGCTGACCAGCGCGCAACCGGGGCGGTCGAGGATCGCCCTGAGCGGGCTGATGGGAAGGTTGAAGAGCGAGGACAACTCCTACCCTCGCCTCCCGGAAAAAGACACGCTCGCCGGAAAACCTTGAGGCTCGCAAAAATAGTCAGAATTCAGGGGTTTACAGAACCCTGCCAATCGCTATAATCGTCGCCCTAACACGCCGGTATAGCTCAGTTGGTAGAGCAACTGACTTGTAATCAGTAGGTCCCGGGTTCGACTCCTGGTGCCGGCACCATATAGAACAACGACTTAGGCTCACCTCACGGTGGGCCTTTTTCGTTTTGGGCTTCTTCTAATAGAAATTTTCCCCGTTCGTTCCCCGTTTCTTTAAAAGACTGGTGACTCCACCCTCGTCAGTCATCAGCACAGCAAGCCATCCCATTACCTCGCAACATCACCACCCCGGATCAGGGTAGTGGCCATTCATGGGGTGTTTCACGAAAGGCGGATGTAGGGGATTATCCGCGATTAGCTGGGCTCCCATTCCGGTATGGCAGGTACTGGAAAAAACTACCGAGGTCCCGGTAGTTCACTTTCCCGCCTACAAGCGCATTTCCCTGATTACGCGCCTAGGCTCAGCTCCCTGCGAAAGTGCGCGTCGGGCGTCCTTGGTGAGCTGATCGAGGGCTTGCTCCTCGAATGCCGCCGCCATTGCGCTGGCCTTCCTGACAATCAGCAGCGCCAGTTCCGGCGGAAACGCCACCTTATCGGTGGGCAGATAATCACAGTCAATAACGGACACGGCTCTATCCTCGATGCGCGGTTGGTGTTGGCGCCGGTGTGGCTTGGCGCAGGAAGCGAAGTAAGTCGATCGCGTCGCCTGCACAGGCGGAGACTCGATAGTCTAAAGGCCCTATCCCGCAAGCCTCTCCCACAAGATCTGTGTAACGGAAAAGGCCGGCGAAGAAGTGACTTACTTCCTCTGCCGCGTGCGCTGCCAAAGACTGACCATCACGCACGGTTTTCCAGTCCAGGTGGGAGATCAGTTTATTCCTTGCTGGCTTTATCACTTCGCGATAGGCGCTTAGCTTATCCGACACCAACTCTATCTCGGATGAATACAGGTTGATGGCCTGCAGATGTTTGTTCAGGTTAGCCAAGGTTAGATTCTGCTGAGCCCCTGTTTGTGCCGGATCTGTGATTTTGCAAATTTGAAGGAGTATGTGATCGATCACAATCCGATTCAGGTCAAGAAAAAGCGCCGGCGCTACACGATGTAGCAAGGCGTCCGTCTCGGGGCCACCCTCATACAAAGTTTTGTAAAGGTTGTAGCAGTTAGTGAGCCAAATACACTCTTCTCGAAAGTGAACAAACTTTTCTCTCAGCGCTGCAATTTCCGGGTCTTCAATGTTCATTTCGCCCCCACCATTATCATTGGCTGCGTCGTGATTACGCTCTCGGCTGAGTCTAGTCGTTTTGTTCTGATTTCAGTCTGATGGAAGTCTCAGTAGCTACTTGACGAGCATCTAGCGCCAGCGCGCCAACTTTGATGCTGGAAGCGGTGCATTGCTTGGGCTGCGGGCAACTGACCCTTGTTCTGTCGTCGGGAATCCGTCTAGTGCCTGTCTAGTATTGCCTGGCCCGCTAAGCATTTTTCTGACCCGGTATTTCACCACACCATCGCGCCAAGATATTGATCGAGCATCCACCTTGACGGCCGCCTCTCGAATTTTAGACGGGGCTGGTGCTGGCCAGGCAGCTCGAATGCTCGAAAAGCCTTGCCCTGCTCGGCTTTAAGCGATCCGGCTGCTGGTGGCGACAGATAAATCCGTCAAGACCTGTCAAGAATTTCGTCAAGGCTGGTCAAGGGTAACGGTCGCGTTTGCCCGGTTCGACCGTGTGCCACTTGTCCCTCAAGTGACTGTCTCGGCTAGCCCCTTTTTTGGACGGGGTAGCTATCCGGCCTCATGCCCGATCTGCCGCCAGCCTTTACTGGCTTTGGCCCGCGGGCCGAGTTGGATGAGCTGCGGCGTCTCCAGCCGTCCAGAGCCTGTCCAGAATCCTAGCCTGAGTAACGACTGCCCAGGCTGCCGGCGACGGTCAGCTCAGCAATACCCTGGCGAATGAACACCAGGTTCTCGTCTAGCGTTTCCAACGCGCCGCGCACGTTGTTGGCAATGTCTGCCGATCCGCGCTGCTCGACCCAGTTGGAAAGCTCCTCCACCGCGGCGCCCAAGGCGAGCTGGTTTTGATTGAGGCGATCGAATAGGCTGGCGATCAGTTTGATATCCGTCATGGTGGCTCTCTCCACTCTAGATATAAAAAACCCGCATATGCGGGTTTTTTATTGTTCCTGGTTCGACGCTCTTAATAGCATCGGTAGTACCAGTTTAGGCATATTCATTCTGAGTAGCTGGGATGTTACGTACTCTCGCCAATAAGGCCACACATGATATGAGACGTTTTTTAGGGCGAACTCATCCAGCGCTTCTTGATTTTCAGCTATCGATGCATCCGATATAGTGTAATCGGCCTCCATCGTAGCTTCCACCTGTGCAAGTACCTCTGGTTCTTCGTTTCCCTCTTCGACGTCATCCTTGCATATGATTCTAATACCCAGTTCCGAAGTTACACGGAATAGCTGCAAGGGGCCATCTTCACTTTCACCCTCAAAAATTGCGGAGGCAGTGACGAAGTTTTTAGTTTGAAAGCTCAATCTATCACTTCGAGCGTCAAATTTAGGGTCAAAGTCTTCGCTTAAACTGGAGGTGGATTTAGTTATAAATACATCTGTAAACTTAAGCGAAGCGATTGCTTTGTTCAAAGCTTCATTATTCATGCTGCTTTCGGTGCCGAGTAGGTGCTACCGCCGACAATACGTAGAGATGACTGTCTGACCTTTTTACGCTCAATGTGAGCGTTGGAAACTGCATAGCTCATTGCGACGGACTGATAATAGCCTTTGCTATTTGAATCTTGACCAACGTCGAATCCATGAAAATCGGAAAGTACAGATACTAGCAAAGCATTCAAACTAACTTCTTCGCTTTCAGCAACGTGAGTTAAATAACGATGTAGCGTTTTAGGCAGGCGCAGTGTAACTCGGCCGCTATAATCTTCAACCGAAGTGATTGGAGGTGGCATGGTTTTGCCAGTCTCTTTCATTTCGATAGCTGTTTGCTCAAGACTATCAATTACCAGTGCATACGCCTCTTCGTAAGTATCAGCATACTCTTCGAGGTAAGGAATTTCTTTCACTCGAGCTTGGAAGCAATCCTCACCCTCAAAATTCCCACTGCGAATTTCGATGGAATAACGGCTTGCATCAATCATTTATTTCTCTCCAGGTTGTCTAAAAGGTCTTGGAAGTCACTCAAAACCTTAATCACCTTGCCCACGTATGCGGGTTTGATGAGCGAATCCTTTCCATGACCACAATCGTAGCTAGAGGAAGTGAACTCCTTCAGCCCTTGATGGAAAAATAGCTTATGGTTCGCCGTTTTTCCTTCTTTGATTGTGAATCCGAACCCTTCCAGAATGGTTCTCATTTCACCACACCTGACATTCGCTTTCCTCGAGCGAAGGTCATCGATGACGGAGGCGACTTTACAACACATATGACACCACAGGTAGTGTCAGTTCAAAAAAAATCATCGAAATCCTTCTCGCGACATCGTGGCATTGGGGGGTGCCATCATGATGGCGCATCATACGACAGGCGATCCCAATTAAAAAAGCTATACGAATCTGAAGCTTTGTTACCTTCTTCCGGTGCCTTAACCGTACCGTGCGCCTTCTCATCCTCAGGCAAATCGGATGTACCTCGTCCTGAGCGGCTCTGATACCTGTCGTTTGATTCTGGTTTCTAGGCTTAGGTTAGTGATAACCGATGTGTACCGTCTATCTAATAGGTCGATAGGGTGAGTCTATCTGAAGCTGGGGAATGTCTCGGGGATTGGAAGCTTGGGGTCGTAGTAAGTCTTTTGCGCACAGCGTAGGGCGCATTTGAATGTCGGCCTAGAGTCTGCCAAGAAGCCCTCCGGGGGCTGTCAGGGGTATGAAACGGTAAAGCCCTGCTCGTTGACGACCCCCTTGCGGTACAAGCCTCAGGCGGTCGCTCGGTGCAGATTTCGTCTCATACCTGTCTCACACTCGCATGCTGCCCGGCAGATGAATTGTAAAAATAGGCGAGCCGAAAGCGCCGTATTCGTCTGGGGTCTGTCAGGGGTATCGGCGGCCATGGTGCGCTTGTTTGACGGGCTGGTCCCGCTATAAGCCTCAGACGCCCACTCTGCGCGGGGTTGGTCTGATGCCTGTCTCGCATTCCGTCAAAGTGTGGTCAAAGTACGTTCGACTCCCCAGCAGCGCTAGGTTTCTGCCGGCCGCGGGTTTCGAAAATGCCTACTCGGGATTCGAATCTATAATCCGCTGGGTTTCGAGTTTCTCCTGCCTCTGTCCCAGCGCTTCCCATACGTACTTGTCCCAAACACGCCGTTGATTGCTGCTGAGCGATTCAATACCGCTGTGAATGACTTGCTGAGCAACTCCATATGCTGGAGTGCCTTCCTCTAACAGCCCCTCATCAATAAGGCCATTGATTGCGTCGTCCAATTCCCAGTCAACGTGATCATTCGAACCCATAGCTCTTTCCACCATTTTGAAGTGATGATTCAGCATAGCCGAGTATCCATGGCGTAAACGCGTCGGCCGGCTGCTTATTTACCCCCTGTCTGCCTTCCGGGGCGATTGTGCGCAGGAAACCAGGTTGCCAGTGAAAACCACTACAAAACCCTGGAAACCACAGTGGAAACCAGCGCATGGCAACCGCTCGTATTGGTAACTTCCCGTGTTAACCAGCGTGGTAACCACTGGCTTGGTTCGCACCAGGCTCGCGTAAGAGGGTGCGAACCAGAAGTGCGAACCTCCTGCTGGTACACGCCCAGAGTGCGTGCCAACCGTGCGTACTGAGCTGCGTACTTACTGTGTTTTCATGCTGCGGCAAGTTGTTGTCGCCAGGGCATGGGGCGGTATTAACAGCGATTAAAAAATGGGACCATCTGCTCAGGATGTCGAAAGCGGCCAACCCATTCATTAAAGAGCTGAAGGCACATGACGCTGAAGAAATCATCCGCTGACGCAGACACCGTTCTCCAACGCGAAGCGGAAAATCTCAAACAGAGATTGGAGGGGCGGCTCGAGGAGACGCTCTCCGGAGACCATTCAGATTTCTCCGGTTTCCGCGAAAGGCTGTCCGTAACCTGGGGAAAACCGCTAGGCAGACTTAGAAGTCTCACGTTGATGTGCCAAGAAATTCTATCTGAGTTGATAGAGGAGCAACGTAACGGTCAGTTGCCATCCGACGTAAAATTTAATGTGTTGACTCGTTTATTTTCGCGTTCTGTTCAGCTATCCGGAGAAATCCATAACTCTCTTTCAGGCGGATACTCAGAAGGCGGGTTCAGCCGCTGGCGGGCTATGCATGAGACATGCGTAGTGCTCTCTCTGTTGGGTAATGCAGATAACTCGCTGTCAGTGCGTTTTAAAGATTTCCAGTCAGTTCTAGGTTTACGAGCAGCTGAATTTTTCAATGCACACAGCAAGGTTACTGGTGAACCGCCGATATCAGCCGAGGTAATGACGGAGCTTCAGGAGGCATTTGATCGCGCAATTCAGGAACATGGCTCCGATTTTGACCGTGAAAACGGATGGGCAAAAGTCCTTCTTCCTGACACCAAGAAAATCACTTTCTCCAAATTGGAGGAGCTTTCTGGGTATCAGTCTCTAAGGCCGCAATACAAGCTTGCAAGCCAATACGTTCACACAGGCGCGGATAGCCTGGATAACAACATGGGGCTGTATCTCAGCCGGAGAAACATACTTCTTACTGGTCCGTCTAATGAGGGGCTGGCACAGCCCCTAATGTTCTGCGGGCTCAGTTTGGTTGGATCTCTTTCTGTCATCGCTAATGAATACCCTCAGAATCAGCGCGATCTATTTCAAGCAACAGCGTGGAAATGGCTGGAAAGCCTGTACAGGGAGACGCTGGAGGCATTAGATGATTTGGCTGCAACGGGACCAGCCGCCCAGAACGGGGAACCCGAAGGCGATTAAACGCGCCTCAGCTCATCGCTAATTGATACCTTCCAAACCGTGGATACCAGAGTGGATACCGCCCGATCTGATTACCACTAGCGAGTTGTCGCGTGCATTATCGACGAGCCTTCGTTGGCGCTAGACAGCATCAGTAGGCCGCCTGGCCATCACGCGGCCCAGTGCGTGAATATGTTGCGTGAAGGGGGCGTGAAACCTTGCCGGGGAAGGGCTTCGCGCATTGAGCAGGTGCGCGAGGGGCGTGCGCGAAGCACTGCGCGACAGCTGGTCGACCGCCACTTGACGCGAGCCTTCCGTAGGGTTGTTTCGCAAACTTTGTCTTGGGGGCAATGACCTGTGCTATGTGGTGCTGAGCCTGATCACGAAGGCCTCCCATCGGCTAAATCGGGCATCTGGATCTCGCCGCGACTCTAGGCCTTGCACCTGCTCAGCATCAATAGTGAAATATTCAAGTTAGGTTGTTTCGTTTTTGGAAGGGCTAGTTTTTTTAACTGTCTCGAATTGTATGTGAACTTCGTGCGGGAAGCTGATGAGCTCTTTAGAGGAGAAGTCACGCTCAATGTGCAGTTGATGCCCGTATATTGCAATATCTTCTTCCGATCGGGTGTCGGGCATGTAAGGCAGTTCGGATTGGAGGGCTACACCAGCTTTGAAGTCCAGCCCAGTTGGGACAAGTGTCATTAGCGAAAAGCTGCCAAAGGCAATCCAGAATAGGCAGTGTGGGATCGTATTAGTATTTCGAAGATAGAGCCTGTAGACACACGATGTGTACCTTGTTCCCGGCGTAAGTGTTTCGATTACGATGGCCGGATTGATACCCATCTCCCTATTAGTAAGCGGGTTCAGCCATTCGAGAGTGGGCTTAAAGAGGGGCAGGTATCTTTCATCGGCGACTGAAACAGCTATTTTGCAGAGTGCCTTGTAAGCCATGTAGGGTACGAAGTGTTTCCTCTGCATCTCCCATGAAACGTGATTGCGATCCTCGTGATGGACGAGCGCATCGTCTACGTTGAGCGTGATAGCAATATTATTGGTGTGGCGGTCCATCTGAAACGCGCCAATTTTCTCATCACTGTGTTTTGGCGTTTTCCTAGACTTGTTCGTGATTCCATTCAGCGCTCTGAATGGATGCGTGTACTTTTCCAAGTGTGGTTCTATTACATTTCCGAAGTGCTTGTTACAACTGTCACACTCGGAATTGAGTATAAGCTGGTGATTGCCGAGGAACTCAGGAATGGCATGAGCCTTATTTTTGAAAGTCACAGATTCACGGCCTAGCCCGCAGAAGCGGCAGATGAATCGCTCACCAATGTAATGCTTATGTCCTGCACCGACTATCCCTGCCTCAATTAGTCGGAACCCGTCGAGGCTTTCGTCTTCAACATTCATTTTGTGTCCCTGCACTGTAAGGTACTCCTCAGCCGGATACCGCCTCTCTGCGAGATTTGAGGCCACTTGCGTGGAGCGCGGCGTGTCAGTGAAGTTTTTTCGACCTGGGCCGGATGGCAAACTCGCTTCCTATTAGCAAATATCAGCTCCGTAAGAGGTTGTCCAACCCGTCACCCTGTTAACAATTATCAAGGTTGGCGGGCGCCGGACGACTCTGTGACGGAAATCTCTGTGATAGATGGCAACCAGGCGGGGTGGTTACTTTTAGTGGTTACCAGGGTGGTCACTCGCGAAGCGGCAAAACAGACGATTTGGTCTGAGTGAGACCATATCGTCTATCTCAGAGCGTGACAAAGCCGCCCGAAGGCGGCCCTGTCTTTTCGCTAGAGCGTGGTTGGGAGGATGTCTAAAACGCCGTCCCCGCTCGTTGATATTCGGTAGGTTTTCACCTTCCCGCCGGTGACGATTGTTTCTCGTTCCTGCCTTTCGGCCCCCATCCCGCAGATACCGCTTCCTTGGTAGGCCGCGCCGACAACAACAGACCCCGCCGGGACATGGAGGGCAACTCTCTCTCCAGGCTTCAGTAATGCCGCCACTTTGCCGTCTACGAAAAGGCCAACCGAGCAAAGGCTTCCCGTATGGCCCGAGTCGCGGGTCACCGATAAAGTGCCTGTACCTGGTGTGTCTTTCTGATAGGCAAGAATCCTTTCAGGCGGCACCGCAACAGCATTTGTCATGAGCACTGGGGAAGTGGCACATCCAGCCACCAGAGCGGCAAATAGGGCTGTTGTTGCAGCGATTTTAAGCATGAGAGCTCCTCTTCATAAGAAGCAACAATAGCACCGTCTAACGTCAGACTTTATCCTCGGCATAAATCGCGGCGCTGATGATCGCGCCGCCCCACCGCCGGTGGCCAATGCAAAGCGGGACCGGGTTGCCCGAGGCTGTGGTGTTTTTCGCTGATCCGAACGCGTACCCGGGCACGTTTTCCGGTGCCGCGCTGGTCTTGAGACCACCAGCCTGTGGGCTGAGCATTTGGATAATGCCGCCGATAGACATTGCAGCGCCTGCCGAATACAGAAAAGGTGACGCAGCAGCGAACGGCGTGAAAGACAGCACGTATGCTGCTGCAATCAATATCCCGCCGACGATTGTCTGAAGCGAACCCGCGCGTTTACTACCTGTAATTACTGGTGCAATGGTGATGTCGCCGGTTCCGTTGAAGTTCAACTCCTTCTCGCCAATATTCCGTTTTTCGCGGAACACGGCGAACTCTAAGCCCCGGGATTTGGCGTTCGATATATAGCGCTCAAATCCGGGGATCTGAACGCACAAGGCTTTGACGGCTTCCGCCGGCGTACGCACGGCTAATGGATATGACTTGCCGAACTGGCGGAGGGCACCGCGAAGCTTGAAGTTGATGACAGGCGTGTACTCGATCACTGATGCGGCCATGGTTTCTTTCCTACTTTGAATTGGTGGCGTGGGTTGGTACTTCGGCGCCGATCTGCATGGCGAGCATCATTCGGGATGCCATGGCGTCGTCACGGATAGCCTTTTCGCGGCGTGGGTCTGGGTTCCATGCCCAGCAATGAATCGCCTGGTAAGCGCGAGCCCCGCGGAATGTCCCGCGCAATAGGTCGGCTGAGATCCTTCCCTCATCCTCTGTGAAAAACGGTCCATCGATGGTCACCTTCTGCCCGTCACGGACGTGTTGCACTTCCCAGACGAGGTAGCCGCCATTCATGTTTGGGGCGACGGCAAAATCCATCGTTTTGCACGCCTCCGCAAAGCGCTCCCAGTACGTGGGCGCCTGGCCCGCTGTGTTGCTGTCTTGGTCTGTCATGTTTCCTCTGTGCGCCGCTGGCGCTGGTCGTGGGCAGGTGCCCTGTGGTGCTGCTCGGTGTCGCGCCACGTTTTCGTGATTCGCAAAACGTGGCGCGGAAAATGGTCAGTTGCCGACGATGCTCAGGACTGGCGGCAGCTTTGGGCCGCACGGCGCACCAGGGGCGAATGGATCTGGCAGTTGGTCTTCTGGGCATTCCCTGATGAACCGGATCATGGCGGCGTGGCAGGCGCGATACAGCGGTCCACCGGCACCCCATTCGTCGCTTTTGCGGTCGGCGCTGTCCTCCAGTTGGGATAGATAGGCCACTCCGCGAAGGCTGGTGTCACCGTCTGTGATAGCCCGATGACGATGTACTGGGTTGACGCTGAGCAGGTCGCACATCTGGTCGAAGCCCAACGCCTGCGCCAGCCCCTCACGGTCGAACATCAGTGATTGGCCAAACCCAGCAAGTGCGCTCCACGCTCCGCTGCGAGTAGCCTCCTGGTGTTCGTTGGCCTGCTCCTCCAGTTCCGCAATGGTCTGCCGGGTGAATGGGAGAAACGCTTTCAGCTTTCCCGCTTGCCGGCGTAGGGCTCGCCGTTCACCGCGGATAACGTCGAGCTGGTCAGCAATGGCGTGGCATATTCGCCGGGTGGTGATGAGCTGCGTGGCGGCGCTGATGCCGGGTTTCATACCGATGTTGCACAAGCGGGTGATACGGCTGGGCGTCATTGGTGCGCCTCCATAGGTGTGGCGTCGTAGCTGGCGCGCAGGTGGGCGCCAGCCCTGCAATAGCGCCCGGTGGGCGCGTAGCAGCTCCGGCAAACCATGATGTGGTTGAGGTAGCGGTCACGGGCGTGTCGCCATTGGGGTGTGGCAGTGGCGGCGCTCGCGTGTGGGCTTGTGATGAGCCTGGGAATGCGCTCAACAGGGTTGGCCAGCACCAGGCGAGGGCGAGGTTCATGGCGACTCCGCAAATCTGTGGCGTCGGCACCTGCAATGGCTGACGGCATGTGATCGAGCAGGCCGGAAAGGAGGCTCATACCGTCACCTCGGCCTGATCGCTGGTAATCCAGTGTTCCTGTGATTTCAAAAACACCGGCAACAGCGGCAACAATGGCAACAGCCCCGTAAACCGTGGCCTCCAGGCGTTGCCGATGCTGCCAAACTGTTGCCACCGGTTTTTTACCGGAAACAGTGATAACCAAATGAAGGGAAAGTGCGGGTCTCTTATGTTGAAAATGAGGTGTGCGTTGCCAGTTGTTGCCACATTTTTTATAGGGTGGCAACGGCTGTAAGCCACGCCCCACAAGACCGTTGCCACTGTTGCCACTGTTGCCAGTAATTCTAGGTTCCTGTGAACTTGGGCAGTCTGGATTGCTGGCCTTTGAGTGACGTTCATGCGCCACCGCCTTCACGATCCATGATGTCTGGGTCGATCACATAGAGACGCGCCTGACCACCACCAGGGAGTCGGTAGTTTTTGGTTTTACGCTCGTTGTCACGGCGTGCCAGGACGTTAGCGCTCTCCAGAGCCTTGATGATGCGAGACAGTCCATAGCCGTGCGCCGCCTCGATGAGCGCCGGCTTGTTGAATAGGTACAGGCGGTTGGTGCCCACCAGCTCCCAGTAACCGGCCCGGTTGAAAACCTTGGTGTCCGGCGTTTGATCGTCAACATCTGAAAAGCGGCTGCTACCGTGCCGGTCGATAAATTCCAGGATGCCGGCCAGGATCTGGCGGTCTTCGGCGTTGCCGCTGCCAACCCGGCTGAGCCATTCGCCATACAGCAAACGGCAGTCGGCGAGGGCGGTACCCGGCACCCAAGGCAGCAGGCCATACGCGATTGCCATTTCACCGGCCAGTGCGATCACCGCGAACCGATCAGCTACGCGGCCAGCTTGGGCGTTGTCTTCTACAAAGCTGGCGCGAACGCCGGCGAAGTCTTCCAGCAGGCCCGTTCGGTCGTCGCTTTCGAGCAGCTTCTCGACAAAGGCTGGCCCGAGGTGGCCATGGTGGGCGCCGACGGCGACGGTGAGTTGTCGGTGAAAGTCCGCGCCCTCAAGCCCGTGCAATTCGTCAAAGGCCCGGTGTGTCCGAGTACCGGCGTTCACGTCGACCATGCGCAACTCGGCGCCAGCGTGGGCGGCATTGCCGGATATGGCCGCGTGTTCAGAGAGGGAGCGCTCGCCGCTGGAGAGTGTCAGCAGGCGCCAGCTCAATTTGGCGCGGCCTTCGCGCTCTCGGGTCATGGTGCCTTTGCCCTGGCCGTTGGCGAGGGAGTAGGCCATTTCCTGTACGCGCTTGGGGTCGGCGCGCTTTATCTCATCCAGGGGCAGGATGGTGTCATTGCGGCTCGATGCCTCGATCTCCAGGCCGCCCTTGGTCATGTCCCAACTGGCGGCGAACACGCCCGGGTCGCCCCATACCGACGATCCGATCAGTTGCGCCAGCGACTTACCGCTCGAGCTATCGCCCACCAGGTGAACACCGCCACCTAGCACTCCGACCAAACTCAGCAGTGGGCCAGCCAGCGAGCAGCCGATCGCGAGTGTCAGCACCGGGTTGCCCGTGCACTTGGCGGCTACCTCCGATTGCCACAGCGACAGATCGCCGCGCCGGCTGAAAAGTACCTGAGCCTTGTTGCTGGCCTGGTACCGCACATTGGCGCTGCCGATGGTTCGCCCAGGCAGCACGAACGCTCCCGATTCATGCCAGCCCGGCCGGCTGGTGGTGGCAAACACTTCTGCAGGATGCTGGTCGAGCAGGTACTCCATGAACGTGCCGCGTTTCTTGAGGGCGATAATGACGCCCATCCCGAACAAAGCGCGCCGGGCGTCCTCACCGCTGCCGCCGAACACTTCCATGGCGATGATCCATTCCTTGATACCGCCCTCTGTGACCAGGCGCAGCAAACGGCCTTCGCTGCCATCGTCGCTGTTGGTGGTGCGGGCGACGACGGTGACGGGGCTGGAGATCCACTCATCAGTGATAGGCCGGTCGCCGGTATCGCCCTCGGCGTCGTCCTGGTCAGCGGCGGCGCGCTTGAAGCTATGCCAGTAAACGCCCGGGCGCAGCTTGCGGCCCTTCTCATTGATCACCCAATGCTCATATACCGCCCAGCAGGGGCGATCTGGCGCAATGGTCGCGGCGTCCGGCCGAAGGTTGATCACGTTGGTGTCAGGCTTGGACATGGGCGAGTTTCCAGTTGGCGAGGTCGTTGAAGTCGGTGAGGTCATCGGGAGCGCCTTCTGGCCACTCAGGGAAAGCCACTTGGCCACCCACCGCCGCCGCCGCTGCGTTTGCCGCGGCGCGCCCTGGGTTGCCATCGGTGAGCCGGTCGTCGTCGCCGGCGATGACGATTGGCTGGCCCGGGTAGCGAGCGCGTAGGCTCATCGCCGCCGGGATCAGGTTGCCCGCGTTCATGGCAGCGGCAACGACATAGCCGCCGTGCTGGTGGAGGCTGGCGGCCGTCGCCCACCCTTCGCAGATGCAAAGCAGAGAACCTGGCTCGATGATGCCCAGCGGCGAATAGGTGCCCTTGATCCGTCCGCCGAACAGGAAGCGCTTGTCGCCGTCCGGGGCAATTCGTTGCAGGTTGACCAAGCGCCCATCCAGGTAGAGCGGGATCAGCAGGTCAGTGCCACGCTGGCGCAGGCCGTAGGAGCGAACTGCCTTGGCTACCAGATACGGGTGGTCAGGTGAGGCGCGGCGCGCATTGCGCCACCAGTGGTTAGCCTTCTCGGCGGCCTGCTGCTGGCGCCGGTGTTGCTCGGCTTCGCGTTGGCGCCGGGCCTGGTCAACTCGCTCGCGGATCTGGGCCGCTTCGCGGACGTCCACCGGTTCGCGACTACACCAGGTGCTGGCGCCGCCGGCTTTCCAACTGCCGAACGCGCCGGATGCAATGCCGTCCAGGTACAGCACATACCAGCCGTTGAGCGAGCTAGGCTTATCCTCCGGCACACGGAATCGGTGGATTGCACCGTCGGGCTCTGGTAGCCAGTCGAGAGGGCCATAGACGGCCTGGAGCGCATCACGGAATTGGATCGTTGCGTCTGTCATGCGGCCCCTTTCGGCGGGGTAAACCGCTTGGCCAAGTTCTCCAGTTTCTGAGTCAGGCGCTCCAGCTCATCGCAGTGGCGGCCTTGATCGCCTTCAGAGATGCGCAGCTCCAGGAAGCCGACCAGGGTTTCCACCAGCAGCACATAGCTGGCGCTGTCGATGTGGGCGCCCGTAGTGGGCGGCACGCTGCTGCCCTTGCGCTTGATGGGGGTGACGTTACCCATAACTGACCTCCCGGCGATCAGCGCCAGCGAAGGCCCGGCAAACTTGACCGTTGTTCACACCGTGCCAGCGGGTAATGTCGTCGATTGAGTCAACCAGACAGGCCGTCACCTGAGCGCCAGCACTGCGCATAACAACGCGCCCGCACTCGGCGTCGGCCTCGGTCAAGAACGGTCCCAGCAATGCCTTGGGCACCTTCGGGTGCGTGACGTAAAACAGTTCGGCGGCTTTTTTCAGGCAAGCCGATCCCGTCGACGCAGATGCGCCGTTTTGAATTTTCATGCTTAACCTCTTAGGTCAGGGCGTCGGCGCTTCACGTGAGTACGCGGTGGCTTTGGACAAAGTGTGGGGCTGATAAAAAGGATCGAATGTGAACGCGTGTGCTGGCTCATAGGGCGACCTCGCGGTATTGCTGAGCGCCGCCCAGGTCGTCCGATCCGAATAGGGCTTGATTGACGGCCTTCCGGCTTTCCAGCATCAGATCGTGTTCATCGTGCGTGCCGACGCCCGCCGCCACCCAGTCAGGCAGTTCCTTGCGGCGCCGCATCTCGTTTAAGTGCGTCCACCACCGGGTAGCGTGTGAGCGCTCGGCAGAAATCGCCTCGGCCACATCGTTACTGCGCTGGTCCAGCAGGTAGTGCGGCAACGGCGACGCGTTCTGCGCCTCGGCGTTCGTATCATCCAGCTCGTTTTCCATGCACTCGCACCACTGGTAAACCTTGGTGGTCCAGTCGTTTATCTCTAGTGTGCCAAGCTGCGCGAATGCGTGCGGCGTACTGTCTTCGGGGAAGGTATCGAGCATTAGCGTGAAGATTGCGCGCACGCTTTCGAACGCGCTGGTTACTTCATACAGATCCTGCACGCCGGTCTCGGCTATTGCCTTGTAGGAGCGGCTCATAGCTCACCCCCAGCGCCCAGGGCAGCGCACCCGGACAGAGCGGCGGAGATTGCCTCGCGGTTGCAATCGGCGGTGTTGGCGCCGTCAGCTGCTAGGTTCCACGCGACATCTACCAAATTACGGACGTGCTGACTCGTGCCCTTGTCTGCCAATGCGGCAAAGAGAACGGCCTCAACCTTGCGCAGGGTGATCTGGGCGCTCTCGAGATCCTCAAGCGTGTCGTGGGCGATTTCTTGGATGGTGCGAGCGGGAGTATTCATTGCGCACCGCCGGCAGATTCCAGGGTACGAGCGATGGTCATGTGGGAGTTGTAACAGGCGAGACGAACGGAAAGGGACGAGTTTGCGCGGAGGGCGCTCAGGGCCAAGCGGCGGTGAGCAAATGCGCGGATTGCGGACGGAATGAGGGCGTGGTTCATCGGTGTAGCTCCTTGATCTGAGGAGCTGCCACGTTCGTTACCAAGCGAATGGGTGGCAGCTGTGCGCAGGTTGGTAAACCGGGAATCAAGGAACCCGGCAGGCACGAATGCCTCCCACGCACAGCCGCCATAACACGTAACTGCGGGCACAAAAAAAGCGCCTGCAATCGTAATGGGGGCGCTGTTGCGCCTTGATTTCGTCGGGTTACCAAGCCCGATCGCTGAATTTGCAGCGACGAGCGAACCATACCGACGAGCAAGATTGCTTGCAACAAAAGTTATCGACCGTTTGTCTCTGATCATGAGCATAGCTGTCATGGGCGGAAGTCCTCCGAATCGAGTGGCAGCCTCAGTTGCTCCCTCAGATGAGCAACGTGCGCGTACACACCCGGTTTGTCATAGCGCCAGTGAGCCAGGCGTCGGCCACTGCTGCTGGCTTCCTTCTTGCGGGCCTCCAGCGTCCGGCAGGCGTTCCCATACCGTGCTTCGCGGAACGCCATGATCAGGCTCGCTTTCAGCTCCACAACTCGGTCGGTATTGCGGGACAACGACAGCAGGAAGAACGCTTGATCTTCGTTCAGCGGGGCGAAGCGCTCCGGCCTACCACCGGCAGTTCCGGCCAAGGGTTTCTCCGTTTCAAAAGGAACAACCCCGAACTCTTCAAATTTCGCCAGGTAGCGCTCGATAAGCGCCATCGAGTTTTTGTGTTTGTTACCCAGTTGCTCAGCCAGCAGGCGGCTGTCCACGCGAGGTTCGCCCTGGTAATCAATCACGGCAATGTGAGGATTTCCCGGATCACCCTCGCCCATCGGCTCAATGATCTTGGTCGTCATGAGGTCACCTTCTGCACTGGGCCAGTACTCAGGTAGTAGGTCGCAACCTTCTGGTGATCGCGGCCTTGAGCATCCTTCAGCGTACCCAGGTGGGTAACGATGCCGTGCCCCTGCGCACGCAGCTCAGATATTCGCGCACCAGGGCGCAGGATGTTTAGAAACATGATGGCTTGGAAGGTGTTGATCGAACCATGCAGATGCAGGTAAGCCAAAAGGCGCATGCGCTGGGCGCTACCACTGGTGTCGCTGATGCTTTGCGCCGAGCAACTCTTCTCGGAATGCAGGATCTTTTCCATGTCAGGCCACCCCACTATCAGAGTCAGCGTCGGGATGGACGAATTGATGGCGGCAAACTAGACGACGATTAAGCACCAAAGCGTTTAAGGGTAGAGGAAGGGATAGAGCCGCTTTTTCTAGACAAAGCGATCCTGTCCCCGCGTCAGCGCAGAGTTGATTGGTCATCATGGGTTAAGCCTCCTGACTGAGCAGGAAGGATTCCACAGAGTCGGGCTCCCAGCGGACGGAACGACCGAAGCGAATAGGAGCGGGAAAGCCGGGAGTCTTGGACCAGCGCCACCATGTAGCGCGGCTGACTTGGTATTTGGCGCAGAGCTGGGCAGCGGTAGCGCGTGCACCAGGTATGGGCAGATTGGGTACATCGGTACTGCGGGTTGCTATTTGTGCCATTCACGGAATCTCCAAAGACTGGAAAAACCGAGAGGAGCGCTCTGTAGGCCACCAGCGCCTGAAAAAAGGTCGAAAGGTGGCAAGTCATCGGAAACACAGCACCTGTATAGGACACCAGTGTTGCGCAATATTCCCGCAGGTACTACAGTCCGCCCGTGAACCAATTAGGCGCTTTTAGCCTAACTGAATCACTTAGAAGCCCGTCAAAATGCTTCTCCCCTCGGGGTTGTGTACTGGCCTAGCTGGTATGCAGAGGACGTTGGTAGCGTCTTTCCCGAACAGGCCCCGACGTTGGTAGCGTCCGGGGCTTTTCTTTGTCTGATAATCCAACTGTCAGCGATTCTAACCCCAGCCATTGATGTTCTATGGCGTTTCATTTGTTGTTAGAAAGCTCTAGCCGTGGTCGCATGTTAACTGCCGCTAGAAAAACATCAACCAGATTTTTTGAATCACCTGTGTGCAATAACTATCCCCGTACATCTCTAACGCTAAACTTACTGTCTCTTGCTTACGCCTGAGCCCCCGTGAGTACCCAAAATCATCGTAATGACCGTTCGTCGGATTAGTCATGAAGCCCTACAGACGGGGGTTTCAGAGGGACTTATGAGGGCCTCAGTAGGTTCAAGCAATGATCATGCATCGATTTGACGATGATATTTTGACGATGATTGCCCCAGTGTTTTGTCGTGCGCGCCACGAAACACAAGCTAAGTAAAACGTGGCGCGGAAATCGCAGCCGCGCTAAGTAATCGCAGTGTCGCGACACAAGATGTGAGTTAAGAAACCGTGTCGCGACATATCTCGCCAGCTCAAACTACCAAACTAACAACGTACCGTATTACTAAACGTTGTTTATTCCCGCTTATTCGCTGTTATTCCCACTTATTCGCAGTTTCAGCGTGTTTTTAGCAGAGTTTGCGGAACTGAAATGTGCTGTAGGCCGCGTACTACGGGGATTCAGCAGCGGACTGATGGTGGTGCCCTATGTGCGACAAGATTGGGGCATGGGGGAGGGGATTTTCTTTTCGGATTCGGGTCAGCTGCACGACATTCACGACATTGCATCGGGGGTTTTCTTTTTCCGGCGCGAGATGGAAAGCACGTTGCCCGTATCAGTGACCTCCCCCAAAGCCTTAGCCAAAGCTCGGTCAAAGAGCTCGATAGCTTTACGTTTCTCTGGCAGCGCCGCTTCGGGATTATTTCGGTAGTGTCGAGAAACGACACCTGTTTGGCCATGAGCCTGAAGAAGATCAGACAGCCGATCATCAACCCCATGTTTCTGCATTAGCTGTGTACAGGTCCGGCGCAAATCTCTCGGAGAGAACGTCGGGATCTTCCCGCCAGCGATTAGCGCATGCTTGGAATCCAGCCAGTCTGCAACGGCATGGGTCGGGCTACTGATCACAAAAGGTTGTTTGCCGTGCGTAGTCCAGGGCCATGGATGATCCCCATTGATTTCCCGAACTTGCCGCACTATGGCAATGGCTCGATCAGAGAGCGGTACCAGGTGCGGTCGGCTCAGGGTCTGACCACCTCTACCTTTACGGTGAATCAATAGCACCGTACCCGCGTCCAGATCGTAGTCCGCCCAAGTGGTTTCGATTAGGTTCTTGATCCGCTGGCCGCCCGTTGATATGACGAACTTGAATAACAGTGCCATAACCGGACCGATACCGTCAGTATCCTCAACCGTATCCCAGAATTGCTTCAGCTCTGCATCAGACAAGGCTCGTTCGACAGGGGCCGAGACTTTATCGACCTTCACCATTGCGGCAGGGTTGATCTCAAGGCTATAGGTCTTCGCATTGGAGCGACCGACCACACTCTCAGCCGTAAGCCCATGGTTGAATGCCGCCACCAGAAAAGAACGCATACGATCCGCCTGCACTTTGGAGCCGCGCTCCCAGATCGGATTGAGAATTGTGAGGATGTGGTCAGCCCTGATATCTCGGGCCTTCATCCGCATTACCTCTGGATGGGGCTCTTGCATGTTCGTCTTGAGCAGCCGTTCCAACTCCTTCACGACGCCTGGTGTCGCCTTCACGCGGCGCGACTCAATGTAATCCAGGAACAAATCGTGAAAGCTTCCGCGGGCCGCTTCAATTTCGGCGAGTCGGAAACGTTCTAGCCGTTCCGCTTCTTCCAATGCGGCTGTGGCTGCACGACTAGCCGCGGCCGCTACTTGTTGCACCGAGATGTGCTCCAAGTACTTGGCAATACCGCCAGCGGCAGCGGCCTCAACTGAAATTCGCAAAGCCTCACCCCGGATACCATCCAAGCTCTGCTCGTCTGTACCCACACGCGGCTTCTTCGCAAGCGTTCCGAGAGGCAGCCGCTTGTCGCTGTCAGATGCTCGTTCCCGATAGTAGGCCTGAATAGCTCCGGAAGCTTTACGTTCGAGCAGCAAAGTCCCCTTTCCGCGAGAGCCGACCGGCTCCGACTGACGAGTCTTTACAGCAAAGGCTTCCATCTCGGTCATTCGCGTACGCTTAGCCATTCTTTCCCCGTTTTCCCCGTCCGCTCCCCGTTTCTCATGCAAAGGTACGCTAACAGGTGAAACATAGAAATACACAGAATTGGCTGCAGGCCATGTAAAACCTAGACCAAGCAAAACAGGTGATACTTGATGAAGCGGGGAAAAGCCTCAGAGCAAACGGCTTGTAATCAGTAGTTCCCGGGTTCGACTCCTGGTGCCGGCACCATATCCAGCTCCATCGCGTTCCACCGAATGCCTTGGAAGCCCCTAAAACCCGCCCTTTGGCGGGTTTTTTCGTTCCAGGACCCTCCGTCGGGATCCAACAAAATACCCCATCCCCGGGGGTATTTTTAGGGTACAGCGTCTTGCCTGCATGGAGAACGTACCCTTATGCCACGTCTAGCCGTTCCTCTCAGCGACCTGAAATGCCGTACGGCGAAACCTCGCGAACGTGCCTACAAGCTATTCGACGGTGGCGGCATGTACCTCTTCGTGAAACCCAACGGCGTGAAAACGTGGCGATTGCGCTACTTCAAGCCCAACGGCAAAGAAGGCACGCTGATCATCGGCAACTACCCCATCATCTCGCTGGCCGTCGCTAGGACCAAGCGCGATGAAGCCAAGGCCCTGTTGATCGACAACCTCGATCCTATGGAAGAGAAGAAGAAAGCGAAGGTAGCGGCTCAACGAGCTTCCCTGCTTTTCGAAACCGTCGCCCTGGAGTGGCACGCCGAAATGTCCCGGCGCTGGACGGAGGGACACGCCAAGACCGTCATGAGCCGGTTACGCACCCACGTCTTCCCCCTGATCGGCCAACGCCCCATCGCCGAGCTTGATACCCATGATCTGCTTGAGATCACTCTGCGTATCAAAGAGCGCGGCACCATGGACGTTGCCCTGCGCGTGCAGAACTATCTCTCCACGATCATGCGGGGCGCGAAGCGGGCAAGGCAGATCAGCCAGAATCCTGCGCTCGATCTGGCAGGGTCGATTCATACCCCGCGTACAGTGCACCGCCCCGCCCTCTCACTCAACCGCCTCCCCGAACTGCTCAGCCGGATCGACAACTACAACGGCCGTGAGCTAACCAAGCTGGCTGTACTGCTGACGCTGCACGTGTTCGTGCGCTCCAGCGAACTGCGCTTTGCGCGCTGGGATGAGTTCGACCTGCAAAGGGCGATGTGGGAAATCCCCGACACCCGCAAGCCAATCGACGGCGTGCGCAATTCCACTCGTGGCACCACGATGAGCGGAGACATACAGATGGTGCCGCTTTCTCCGCAAGTCATCGCGATCCTAGAACGATTACGCGGCTTGAGTAGATTCTCCGAGCTGGTGCTGCCCGGTGACCACAAGTACTGGAAGCCAATGTCGGAGAACACGGTTAACCAGGTGCTGCGCAACGTTGGCTACGACACATCCAAGGAAGTATGCGGGCATGGATTCAGGACCATGGCCTGTAGCGCCTTGCTGGAGTCAGGGCTGTGGACAGACGCGGCTATTGAGCGGCAAATGAGCCACAAGGAACGCAATCGCGTGCGTGCCGCCTATATCCACAAGGCCGAATTTCTGGAGCAGCGTCGGCTGATCATGGCGTGGTGGAGCAATTACATCGATGCCAACAGATCGGGGCATGTCACTCCACATGAGTTTGCCCATCCATCTGGGGACAACATCACCCCCTTACCAAGTGGGCGTGGCGCATTCAATCGTCGGTGAATCCGCCAGATCGCTGTTGGCCGCTCTTTAATTCGGGTCCATCCAAACAGGGCTGCAAAGCCGCCCTGTTTGGATGAACCTCGCTTTGCAAAGCTAAAAGCCAACTCGGTTCCTTTAGATGCCACTGATTTCCACCGGTGGATAATTTCATATACAGCCCCAGAGGCCACGAGTGATGGGGCGTTGACCAAAATTATCCACAGGCGTAGAACTGATCTTGCAAGCGCTGTCGATGACAGCACCCCAGGTGACCCGAGCCTTCAAGGTCACGCCGCTCCCGCGGTGGTTCTCCCCAAGGGCGATTCGCATCCGGCAGCTCGCCCGGTCACTACCCATGTGATGGATGCTCTTACACATATAGCGCTCGTGCGCCGATACCCCGTACCTCGCTGCCCTTTAGCAATCTATCCGCTTGGCCGACTACTGCGCCAACCTGTGCCCGTCTCTTTCTGTGGAAAGAGACGGGCACTTCTAACACTGCCGCAGCCCTGATCGCACAAGGCTTTGCGGCATTCCCCCTCGTGACAATCGGCGTGACAAACGCCGATGTCACCAGCAACAGCCTTGTAGATGATGGTGCCGCAGACCAGGGAATGGACTGCACCTGACTGACAGTCAGGCATGCCCCGGTCATCTCATTGCTGCTTGCACCTGGCTCAGGATCTCGCGGCAATGGTCTCGTCAGCCAATGCAGCCTCCACCCGCCCACCGGTAACGGTGCTCAGGAGGCCAGATCATGAGATGCCCTTGCTCCCGGACGTAAGGAGCCGCCAGTCCCGCGTTAGAGGACATCCCCACAGGTCGCAGGGGCCTTGATCCCTGATAACACTCAACATTATTGGCGGGATGACGTGGGGATGGGATCGGAGAACGGATATTTAGATGACCGCCATGGCATTGGTGGGTAGTGGGAGGCGTAATCTCGGCTACGACAGGCATCAGGGCCTCAGTCGCAGAAAAACATGTTCGGCAGTGGCCACTATCGTACGGCTACAGCAGACTGTGATCGTTTGCAGGCATTCGTCAAATGGTGCCGCTCGGAAGGGCACGGCGCCAGCGAGTAAAAACGAAATCAGAAAATTAACCCATAACCGGCAGCACAATCGTCAGCCCTAAACCCTTGGCCATCGACAACAGAGACGAGCAATGACATTCCCAATCAAGTTAAATGTAAATGTTGAAAGCCACAATGGAAACTACGACAGATCCATTACCTTACGGAGCGGGCTAACTGTTTTAATAGGTCCTAACGGCAGCGGGAAGACACATTTACTAAGGGCCCTGAAAAACTCATTGCCTCCACATACCAAAGACAAAAAAGTCAGATTTCTCTCTGCGGGCAGAATGGGATTACTTGAGCAATACAGGTCAGATTTCAACGGTCACCATGGCGGCAACCCGTCATATAATAGCGCCCAGTTTGGAAGCAAGAGCGACGTTGTTCGCCGACACAATATTGAGACCCTGGAGGGAGACTTTCAAACTCTCTCCGAAAGAGCCGACATACTTATTAAAGTACAAGAAAGGCTTAGGAAGCTCTTCAAGCGAGACATATTAATCGAGTGGGATGGAGGGACTTTAAAAGTTTCCTTTGCGAGATTAGACGGAGAAGATCAACCATATTCATCTGGAAGAGAGGCTTCCGGATTACTTCACCTCGTTGGGATATTGGCCGCCTTATACGATGATGACGTTGGAGCATTGCTACTCGACGAACCTGAAGTCTCATTACACCCACAACTCCAAGCCTTCTTACTAAATGAAATAATATCGGCGTCTGGCCACCCCTCGGAAGGAAGTTTCAAAAAAATAATCTTAATAGCTACCCACTCAACAGAAATGTTGAGAGTGCTAAAGTGCGAAGATCTATTATCATTATTATTCTGTCACGACCTCGGCCTCCCACCCGTCCAGGTTGATCCTTCTGCCGGAGAGTTAAAAAATCAAAAACTGCAAACTTTGGTCGCTCGTTTGGGCCAAGAGCACAAGCTTTCACTTTTCTGTCGCAGACCGCTGCTCGTTGAGGGACCGTCAGATATGCTTCTTTGCAGTTTCATCTCTCAAAAACTGGAACTACATCTAGAGGCTGCTGGCTCTCAGATCCTACCAGTGATCGGCACGGGTCAGATGCCCGTAGTTTCGAAATTCATGAAACTCTTAGGAAAGACACCAATAGTTTTAGCAGATGCAGATGCTTTCGCTGACGGCTTAGATCTTACAAATTATTTCCTCATGGATTGCGAAGAGGCTAATCGAAAAGCAACCGGCACTGGAGCTCAGTCGGCCACGCAGCTTGCAACTACTGTGTACAATGATTTTTGCAATCTAGTGATAAAATATTGGGATGACATTTCTGCCATTGCAGTTAGCCATCCTTATTGGATTAACAGAAAAGATATTATTGACGCTCAGGCAAAAAAACGAGCTTGCTTTTGCTCATTATTCGAACTTGATGACAGAAAGTTAAACGAGCTTAAATCAGGAGCAGAGTGGATCACAATAAAACGTCGAATCGAAGCGATACTCGACCTACTAGAACTGGCAGGTTGCTTCATCTTGCGAAAAGGTGCGGTAGAGTCTTATTACAAGCATTCAGATCGACTTACCTCTGAAGGGAAACCAAGCGCTGCCGTTGATGAAATTTCTCACCTTGATAGTCTCGACAATAAAGATATTTATGAAAACTTCCCTGAAATAGTTAGGTGCATTAAGTTTGCGTCTCTGGCGGACCAAATCAGCGAGGCAGAATCATTACGAGACTTACTGCTATCCATTGCAGCACCTGCAATGGCTAAACTTAATTCCGGCACAACAACACAAGAAATAAAAATCCTCTCAAAAACGATACTCAGAGAAAAGTCTGGGATTTTTGATCTATCCATCGAAGATGACAAACTAGTAATCAAGCTACAAAGCAAAATTCTTAACGTCAGCGGCTTCCCTATGTACATTAGATGTGGAGATGATGTAATCAAAGCCGTCGAGAGCACATTGCGATAAAGTTAAATTTTTTCTTATATTCTGGCATGAGCATCTGAAACAGATTAGCTGGTTGATACGCTTAGTGCCTGTCACTACCGATGGTGGTGGCGGCACTCGCAGATCTCACTTAATCACCGACTATCTATCGCTTTATCAGGCAACGTCGTGCAGCTGAATAAACCAATAAATCCCGAATTCGATTCCACAGAAAGCCATGACCAGCCGAACGATTTATAGTGACTTTTAGAGATACGCTTAATTTTCCACAGAATTCCAGGCACCCGGAAATACTACCTCGGGCGGCTGTGACCGTACGTCTGGTGCCGCACCATACAAAACAAAGGCTCGCAGCAATGCGGGCCTTTTTTTTGGGTGCTACACGTAACAACAGACGTAACAAAGGTGCCCAATAGCGGCTTGGTCAATCTGAGAGATCGACATGAGACAAGACCCTAACCTCGCCTTGGACCGCTGCCCCCATTGCAACGTGGCTATGCCCAACATGGGCAAATCCACCGACATAGTTACCACCGATCACGCCCAGCGAAACAGGCGATGGGCCACCTACTCCTGTCGCACTTGCGCCGGAGTTGTCCTTACCGTTTCCAGTGCCCTCCGCGTTGGCTGGAGCGACATCGAGCATATTTGGCCATCCGCCCAGATCGTCGACGATGCCTTACCAGCGAGAGCTCGGCAGTTTCTCACTCAGGCCATCAACAGCATCCATGCTCCGGCAGGAGCTGTGATGCTGGCAGCGTCATCTGTTGATGCGATGCTGAAAGAAATTGGCCTGGTCAAAGGCACTCTCAATAGCCGGATCCTCCAGGCAGCGGAACAACACCTCATTACCGCCGAGATGGCCGCCTGGGCTCATGAGGTTCGCTTGGATGCCAACGATCAAAGACACGCTGACGAGCTTGCAGAGTTACCTGACGAATCTGATGCCCGTAAGTCGATCGACTTTGTCACGGCCCTTGGGCAATTCCTATTTGTATCGCCGGCCCGTGTCCAGCGGGGTCGTGGCAGGGGTGAGGCGTAGCAGTATCGCGGTGTGATATGCCGGCTTTTCGAGCCCTTATCGCCGCATGCAGTAGTGCTACTCGAAAAAACCCATGCACTCCCAGGCAAATTCGCATTGATCTTCGCGGGGGATGCCAAACCCTGGAGGCTCTTGTCAACGCGCTTCGGTCGATGGGGAACGCCCCAAAAACCAGCATCTGCGGGCATGGACCCCATTCGATAATCTGAAATGCACTGATCGAGTCAGGACTGTGGTTGCAAACAGCCATTGAACGACAGTTGAGCCACAAGGAACGCAACAACGTCCGTACCGCTACATCCACAAGGCCGAGTTCATCGAAGAGCACAGATTGATCATGAACCGGCGGAGCCGGTATCTAGAGGACAACCGGCAGATGCGTGTCACTCCACACGAATTCGCGGACCAGACCGGAGCGAACGTCACTCGCCTAAAAGCAAAACGTGGAGCAACTGAGTAAGCGCTAGGTCTTCACATCTCAGCGATTCGCTTGTCCACGTGGGTCCATTCAAGCGGGCTGCAAAGCCACTCACTTAAAAAATCTAAAGCCCACGAAATTCTCTGTGGAACATCACAGATTTCCGCCACAGCCGCAGAACTTCCAAAAATGCGAGCCTCGACCCGAATTATCCACAGGCGTGGAAAGATCTGGCAAAGCACTGTCATAGACAGCAACCCCAGGTAGCTAGAACCTTTAAGGCTACGCCACACCGTGGCGCTTCTCGCAAAGTGCGATTAGCGTTCGGCGGCTCGCACGGTCACAGCGATGTGATGGATGCCTACTTTTACCAGTGTGCCCACTGCGGAAACTCATCCCCTTGCATAGCTGCCCTGCAGCAACCTATCTGCTTGGCCATTCCTTGCGCCAACCTGCGCCCGTCTCTTTCTCCTGGAAAGAGACGGGCGCTCCTACCACTGCTGCAGCCCAACTCGTACAAGGCTTTGCGGCATTCCCCCTCGTGACAATCGGCGTGACAAACACCGAAGTCACCAGCAACAGCGATACCGATGATGGTGCCGTAGCCCAGGAATGGACTGCACCTGACTGACAGTCAGGCATGCCCCGGTCATCGCTTCACTGCCTTCACCCGACTCAGGATCTCGCGGCACTGGTCTCGTCAGCCAGTGCAGCCTCCACCCGCCCACTTCCTCGGAAGTGCTCAGGAGGCCAGATCATGAGATGCCCAAGCTCCCGGTCGTAAAGAGCCGCCAGTCCCGCGTCAGTGGACAACCCTCACAGGCCGCAGGGGCCTTGATCCCTGATAACACTCAACATTCTTTGCGGGATGACGTGGGGAAAGTTTTAAAAGTTTTGGCTTCGAGAGGAGTTCGATCATGGCACTGGTGGGCAGGCGAAATGGACGCAATTTTGGCTATGGCCGACAACTGAGTTATGCCGGACCGCAGGCGTTATGCGATCTCTTTGGCGGCGGGCATTACGACACGGTCAAAGCGCACAGAGATAGATGGAAGGCATTCGTACACTGGTGTCGCTCGAACGGGCCATTGCCGTTCGTCTGGTACTGAACAACGACTTAGGCACACATTCCGGTGAACCTTTTAGGTTCTGGATCGCTTCACCATGGTTTTTCCCCGCTCCTTACTCGTATCTATATCTCGACTAAGTGTGGATGTCATTGGGTGCGGCCCTGTGCCACCATGCGAACTTCAACCAAGCACAGAAGGACCGAGGCATGGAAAGGTACGAAAACAGGGTTGGAGATTCTGGTGTGGTCGGGTACGAGATTGGGCCAGGGTCAATTGTCGTAGCCTTCAAAGACGGCTGGAAATATCTCTATGATGGGACGCGGCCTGGGGCCCAATGGTCTCCCAGTTGCAGCAGCTTGCTCGATCTGGCCATGGGCTGAATAGCTATCTAACCAGAGTGGTGAAAGGTAGGTTTGCCCGCAAGTTCAGATAGCAGCATCCATTGCGCTCCCGGCCTGCAATGCAGGTTGGGGAGCTGATCCGACCTAACCCCATTGGCCCAGACTTACGAGCTGCTATAAGTTAGAGAGCGCTTGAATGCTGAAAACCAGCTAATAACGCGGGATTCAACCTTAGACAACGAATATATAATAATGCATATGGAGATAAAATGGTAAGTCACAATAGGGTAGTAGTGTCATCCCTCTTCAAAGAGCGCAGCAAATTTGTTGTAATTGGGCTGACTGGTCGAACCGGATCAGGCTGTACCACAGCAGCAAATATCCTAGAGGGTTCCAACCCTAACTTTCCAGATTTAAATGCAATCCAGTACAAGGGAAAGCCTTTTTTTGAGCGCTTAAATGGCAGACGCTACGAAATACTTAAAAACTACGCGGAGCGAAACATCGTACAGTTCTACTCAATAAAGGTTAGCGATCTCATATCGGCGTATTTATTGTCAATGGAGACTCAAGAGCTTTTTTTATTCATCATGGGCACACTAGAAGCTCCCATTGATAGTACCAAGCTGCTCGAGGTTTTAGAGAATGGTTCCTACGGCAAAAACAAAATAAAGGCCAAGTTTTCACCTATCATGAGCAAGCTATTGGATCATGAAGAAAAATTCGTGCTTTTAGATAAAGAAAAAGAAAAATTTATTTCTTTTTTGCGACTCATGAGAAAGTTTACAAATGACTTCAAAAGCGATTTGCGAAAAATCGATAACGCTCTTTATGTATCGATATATCAATCAGCAGGTAATTCAATAAGAAAAATTGGATGCATTGATAAAGATTACAAGTCCGTTGACTTTATGCCTACCAGCGTCTTTCATCTACCCGAAACTATAAACAGGGTAATCAAAGGGATTAGAAGCATAAAAGACAAGGCTCTCATAGTTGTGGATGCTATTCGAAACCCATATGAGGCCAGATTTTTCAAGGATAGATATTCTGCGTTTTATCTTGTATCCATTAATGCACCCGATGATGATCGGGCAGCTTACCTTCACAGTGTGCATAAATTTACCTCTGACAAGCTCCGCGAAATTGATGATCATGAATCGGGCAAAACAAAAATAACTCATGCAGACTTTATTAGTCAGAATGTTAAGCAATGCATAGAAATATCAGATATACATCTATTTAATCCAAGAGGCGAGCTTGATAATAACAATGTATTGAAAGCTCAATTGGCTTGGTACGTAGCGTTAATGCTCCACCCTGGCCTTGTTTCGCCAACCTCTATGGAAAGAGTTATGCAAATTGCGTACTCAGCAAAAAGCAACTCAGGGTGCGTTTCTCGGCAGGTTGGTGCCGTAGTCACTGATGCAGATTTTTCTATCAAAGCTGTGGGATGGAATGACGTAGCCAAGGGACAGGTTCCATGTTCGTTACGATCACTTAAAGGCTTGATGAACGATTTCGATGCAGTTGCCTATAGCAAGTACGAGCGAACCAACTCTGAATTCAGATTAAGTGCAGGTAAGAAGCTTATCAAACTAGCCGATGCATTAGAATCAAGTGGCCAGAATTTATCTTACTGCTTCAAGGATATCCGTAACGGATTGGAAAGCAGCGAGCGTACACGCGGGAATCAAGTTCATACTAGATCGCTTCATGCTGAAGAAAATGCCTTTTTGCAAATCGTGAAGTATGGTGGAGCAGCGATTGAAGGTGGAAAGCTATTCACTACTGCCAGCCCTTGTGAGCTTTGCGCTAAGAAAGCCTACCAATTAGGATTGAAGGAGATTGTTTTCATCGATCCTTACCCTGGAATCGCGAATGACCATATATTAGAAGTCGGCGAAAATCCACCTGAACTTTTACAGTTTTACGGAGCCGTAGGCAAGGGCTATCATCAACTATATGATTCAGTGCTGCCTTACAAAGACGAATTAGCATACATGGAATAAGGAGCTAGTAAATAGCTACTGACGTACTTTGGCTTTGATACGCGTACAAGATTTATTTGAGCCGCGGTTCACCTCAGTCATGCAGGGGGACATGGTTTATTTCAGAAAATCACTCCGCCCCCTTTTTATTTACAGCGCGGTATAGCTCAGAAATCCCGAGTTCGATTCCACCGAACGCCATAACTAGCTGATTTATTTATAGTTACTAATTGGGGTACGCCGAATTTTCCAGCGAACTCCAGACGCCCGAAAAATCTAGCCCCGCAGAAACATACCGCTCGTCTGGTGCCGGCACCATTTAAAAACAAAGGCTTGCAGCGATGTAGGCCTTTGTTTTTTCTGTCATACGTAACAAAGCACGTAACAAGCACCAATCTGCATTTTCTGCTGAACTGAACACGCAAGCGATCAGGGGCCTACGAAAGACGCCCATCAATGGAATACACCAAGGTTCAACGCCCAGCCCGGCAGTATGGACAAGGTGAATGCAAAAAAATGTGCCACGCCCTTCCGAAGTCAAAAAACCAAAGCCTTCTCCATAAAGCCTCAACCTTATTTCCACCCGCTACCAGGACGGATTAATAGATGGGTATCCAGAGCACAAAGGCCGGAAACAGTCCTACTGCCCACTTTGTAGCGGTGGGCGACGATAGCGTGTTCAACGGCGCGATTGTTTATGGGTTTGCCATTTTTCGACGCACCCGGCTGAAACGCTTGATAAGAGGTGTGAAAGAGATAAAAAAGCGCTTCAACATTCCTGAAAATGTCGAAATTCATTGCAAAGATTTGCGACTGGAGGTCTCTCGCGAAAAGATTGGCCTGCAACACTTGTCTGACCGCGACGTTGAGAGCGTTTACCGAAATGTAATCACCCTTATCAACCAGTGCGACGTACTGGTGAAATATGGATTGGCATTTGAAGAAAAAGTAAGACCCGACTGGAGCGCGGGGAGCTTTACCCTAGAGGGCGGAGATAGAAGAGTCGAAGTACCAGCCAAATTCGATGTGAAAGGAATTCTCGGAATAGTTGCCCAAACGTGCTTTACGAGCAGGCCAGGCATGAACGATGGGCCTAGCCTGGAGCAAATGGATATATTCGTAGCGCCGGACGCCACCCAAGTGAAATTTCTCGGCGACAAATCTCGCCAAGCTCATTACTGGGCTAGAGGCTTTATCGATATGGGAACCGGGACCGTGCTGGAGGCCACCCCAAACATTGGGGGATGTCCTTCGGAGCTATTTGAAATCGCCGATGTAATTGCATATACATGCTCCCACGCGGCTCACGGCAAAGACGAACAACCTTTCTTTCATGCATTACTCTCTGCCGTAAAAAGTAAAATTAAAAACGAATTCGTAACCGAACCTGAGTAAATCAGCGTTCGGAGGGGACGTTCCTGACGGGTATTCATGATAGGCCTGACAGTAGGGTTTGCACCGAGCAAATGCCCGAGCCCTCGGGTTCCGATGTACCCACCGCTGGCACGGGCACTCTGGCGTGCAGCATCGTCGTGGTCGGCGGCGGTTCCGTCGCTGGGGGGATGGTGGGGGGCACAGTGACAGAGAAACTCGCCGAAAAGCTCTACGAGGCAGGCCAATGAGCCTAAGCACAATGGACACAGTGCTGTTGGTCGTCGGCATCGCAGACATTGCTGGCATTTATATTTGGATGGGTATTTGCCTACGCCTGGCCTACACGAAAATGGATTTGATCCTGGAGCACCTGAAAAACAGCCCGGCGATCATGGCCAGGGCCCCACTACGGCAGGGTGGGCCTTGGGGCAAACTTCTATTGATCGGTGGCATTTCCGGGATTCTTGCGTTTCCCGGCTTCCACCTCAAGAGAGGTCAGCTCAGCCCTGAAGATCTCGCGAACCTGCCCGCAGCGCTCAAACTCAAATTGGTGCGGTTGCATCGGTGCGCGATCGGATTGCTATTGGTCTTAGCTGCCTTTGGCGCCGCCGTTAAGTTCGGCTTGTTTTAGACGCAGCGCCTGCTTAGCTCACGATTTCAGGTGGTGTCCGATGCAATACGGGGCTTTGTGCTTTCTAAGGTTTGGAAAACCCGAGAATTTTTTTACGCAAACCGCCCCCCTCTACGACGCAAATAAACCATCTGCGCCGCCACTCCCACCACCAGTACCAACGCAATCACCCCCTGCGCGCCCAGCAACACCGGCGATTTCAGGTCGGTCACAAACGGGTGCCCGTCGGGCACGCGGCGCAGGGTTTCGGAGACGGTTGGCACCATCAGGAAGAACGCGCTCAGGCTCAGGAAGAGGGTTTCCAGGTAAGCCCGTGCGCGGCCAAGCCAGGTGAGGTTGCCGACGGTGTAACCGGCGAGCAGCAGCGCAAGGGTGATGACGCCGATGATGTTGCTCACGGGTTGCTTGGCGACGAGGAAGACGGTGAAGCCGCCGATCAGCATCGAGACCAGGTAGGCCAGCCCCGGGGTGGAGCGTGGGACGATGCGGCCGTGGCGGATGAACATGTAGGCGGCCAGGGGGATGGCGGGCAGGCTGCCCAGTGTGTGTATCCAGCCTAGGGCGGAGATTCCGAACATTTGATTTTTCCCACGTGATTGGACGATGTGCATGAACGGCCAACGCTGGAGGGTTTCGTTTCGGTGGCATCGGCGCGTTATGATTCGGGGTCAGCTTAATGAAAGCGGGGTCGCGCAGACATGATGAATCCCCTCGAAAACTTGATCATTCATCCGGAAATGCAGTTGGAAGGTCTGGCCAAGGGCGATCTGCTGTCGCAGGTGCTGGCGCAAATTCGTCTGACCGGGGATCGGGTGTATTCCGCGCCGTTGGCGAGTGGGCAAGGCCTGGGGCTGGATGAGAAGAGCGCGCACATTTGCGTGGTGCAGAGCGGACGGTTGCAGCTCGAAGGCGCCGAGCAGCCGGCTGTAATGCTGGAACAGGGTGATTTGATTCTGCTGCCCCACGACCCTTCGGGCATGCGCATCACAGCCTGCGACGGGCCAGCGGCGGTGGTGATCTGCCGGTTCTGGTTCGATGCGAGCAGTTTCCAGGCGATGCTGTTTGCGTTGCCTCGCTTGATCCATATCCGCAAGACCGAAGCCGCCGCCTGGGCCGAGGGCATCCTGCATTTCATGTTGCTTGAGGCCAACGACACGCAGCCGGGCGGGGCGCTGATGGTGTCGCGGCTGATCGACCTGACGGTGATCCGCATTCTGCGCACCTGGGTTCAGCAGAACGCTGCGTCGGGCTGGCTCGGTGGCTTGTCGGACGCGCGCATTGCCCGTGCGCTGCGGGCCATCCATGAAACCCCGGGGCAACAATGGCGCATCGATGCGCTGGCGGACATTGCCGGCATGTCGCGCTCCAACTTCTGCGACCGCTTCAGCACCCTGGTGGGGCGTTCGCCGCTGCGGTATCAGAATGAATGGCGGCTGACGCTGGCGAAAACGATGTTGTCGAAACACGACAGCCGCATCGGCGAGATCGGCTTCACCATTGGCTATGAGTCGGAGGCGGCGTTCAGTCGGGCCTACAAGGCTTTTTTCGGCCGCTCGCCCCGAGAGGACAGCACCCGGCCGGGTTAGGGCCGGGCCAAGCCGTTCAATGGCCGGCGCTTTGGCCGCCGTCTACATGCAGGATTTCTCCGGTGACGAAGCCAGCGGTTTCCAGGTAAACGATCGCCTGGGCGATGTCGCCTACTTCCCCCATATGCCCCATCGGGTGCAATTGCCCGAGCGCCGCGTGGGTTTCCTCGCCGTGCATCGGCGTCTTGATGATCCCCGGGCTCACCGCGTTCACGCGAATGCCGCGCTTGGCGTATTCGATGGCCAGTGATTTGGTCGCCGAGTTGAGCCCGCCCTTGGTGAGGTTGGCCAGCACCGATGGCACGCCGTCGATGGCGTGGTCGACCAGGCTGGTGGTGACGTTGACGATATGCCCGGCGTTATTTTTCTCCATCTCGGCAATGGCCAGCTGGGTGATATAGAAGAAGCCGTTGAGGTTCACCGACAGGACGTTGGCGTAATCCTCCGGGGTGTAGGCGGTGAAGGGCTTGGCGATGAAGATACCGGCGTTGTTGATCAGGCTGTCGATCCGTCCGAATTTGGCCAGGGTTTCGTGGATCACGCGCTGGGCGGTGGCCGGGTCGGCAATGTCGCCGGCGACGGTGAGGATGTCCGGATCGGTGGACAGCTGGATCGAACGCGAGGTGGCGACCACCCGGTAGTCGAGAGCGCGGTAGGCCTGGACCACAGCGGCGCCGATGCCTTGGGAAGCGCCGGTAATGATGACGACTTTACTCATGATGCTTCTCCGGCAGAGGTTTGGGATTTGCGGTATTCGGTGGTGGTGATGCCGGCGTAGCCCCAGTTATCGGTGTCGACTTCTTCGATGACGATGTGGGTCAGGTCCGGGCGTTTGTTGAGGACGCGCTCGAGGGTTTCGGTGAATTCGGCGATGACCTGGGCTTTTTGCTCCCGGGTAACGCCATCACGGGTGATGCGCAGGCTGACAAAAGGCATGGCGGTGGCTCCAGTGGCCGGCTATCTGGATGATGGCCCGACGGTGAGGCCAATTTAGAAGTTCACTGGAAGGTGAAAAAGGTGGGGCCAGGTACTTCATTAATAACTTGATGTAATGAGTTTCACGGCGCTTCCACAAGTTTTCACAGCAGCTTCGGATGCTGGCTAAGTAATATCCCCTGGTGTTCCCCACAACCCTCAACACGCGTCTTCATGATGCAAGGAGCTTCAATGTCGTGCGTTCCTCCTTCCTGCGGCGGCGGCAGCAAGCCGCCCGCAGCCAGCGGCTCTGGCAGCACCAACAACGCCGATTCGGCGATTGCCAAGATGGAAGCCACGTTCAACATGGCGATTGAGAAGTCGGCAAAAATCACCGAAATCAGCACGGCCAAAAAAGCCGAGCTGGACGCCACCAAACAGCGTCCGCAGAACTGATGCACCTGGCGGCAGCGCACTTGCGCTGCCCGCCCTTTCCTTTCTATCCCTGCCTCGGTTTTTTTCGGTATAACCGTCACGACTTCGCGTTGTGAACGGATGCCCATGAACGCCCTGAAACTGATCTGCCTGCTGCTGATTGTCCCGCTGCTGTTGAGCGCGCTCGGCGGCTGGGAGTACCAGCGCGTGGCCGAGAACAGCGCGCAGCTCAGCGATTACAGCGCCAAGGTCACTATCGCCCAACGCCAATTGCGTGCCGTAGCGGCGAACAACCTCAACGCCTTGATCGACGTGGGCGACGAAAAAATCGGCGTAACCGTGGCGCTCTCGCGGCTGGACAAGATCGAGACCGAACTGCCCATGGCGCGGCAGGTTCAGCGGGTATTACGTGGCCTGGCGCCCTGGGTGATGGGCCTGGGCCTACTGGCCGCGTTGATTGGCACGGCGGCGCTGGCCGGCACCCAGTGGGCGGGCCGGCGCGCGCAGCAATCGCGGGAAAAGTTGTTGCAGGTGTTTTCCCTGGGCAGCCGATGGTTGCCCTATGTGCTGGTCAGCCATGTGGTAGCGATGGCGACGACCGTGGCACTGGCGTTGAGTTACGAAGGCCTGGCGCTGTGGCATATCGGCCGGCTCGGCAGTGGCGAAATCAAGCTGATGGCGGTGCTGGCGGTGATTGCGGCGTTCTGCCTGTATTCGATCTGGCTGCTGCTCAAACAGCTGCGACCCATGCTGACGATGTTCGAGCCCGAGCCGCTCGAGATGTTCGGGTTGGTTGTCACGCCCGAACAGGCGCCGGGGTTATGGGCGCAAGTCCGAAGCCTGGCCAGTCGGCTGGAGGCATTGGCACCGGACCATATCGTGGTGAGCCTTACCCAGGGGTTTTACGTGACCTCCAGCGAGGCGACTGTATTGCCCGCCGAAACCCGTCTGCGCGGGCGCACCCTGCATGTGCCGTTGTTGCACTTAGGCCTGCTGGATCGTGGAGAGGTCGATGCGGTGATCGGCCATGAACTGGCGCACTTTGCCGGGGACGACACCGAATACAGCCTGCGTTTTCTGCCGATCTACGACGGTATCCAGCGCAGCCTGAATGGCTTGTTCACCACCATGCTGTTCAGCGATGCGCTTCAGTCACGGCTGATGCGCCCCGCCTTTATGCTCGGTCTGTTTTTCATCCAACGCTTCGATCACGCAGTGAACCACTGGAGCCGCGAGCGGGAGTTGCTGGCGGATGCCGCCGGCGCTCGGGTAGCGGGCGCGCAAGCGGCGGCGTCGGCGTTGTTGCGGGTAACGGTGCTGCATCACCCCCTGGAAGAGGCCTTGATAGCCCTGTGTGAGAAGGCCATCGCCGAGGATCTGCCCGATGCCACGCTCACCGCTTTGCAGGAATGCGCACTGCAATTTCCGGCTGAAGCACTGGAGATTCATCAACCCCACCCCACCGATTCCCACCCGTCCAATGGCGAACGCCTACAAGCATTAAGCGTGCACGTAGAGGACGCCGTGCGCATCGCCACGCGCGCGGTCAATACACACACCGCCAATGCGCAGATCGACGCCTGTTTCAGTGCCCCCCACACCGTGCGCGAGCAGTTGTCCCGCGACCTGATTGCCGCGTCGGAGTCCGCCGATGCGGCGCACACTCAAGCGCTGGAGACCCTGGCTGCGTCCGCGCAGGGCGAGCGCAGCCTGCATGAGGGTTTCGGCTGGCGCGGCATGGTGAAAGCCGTGCTGGCGGTGCCTTTCGTGCTGGTCGGCCTGGGGGTGATGGCCCAGCCCTGGCTGGCCCCGGAACGCTTGAAGGGTACGCCTTTGTCGGCCGTCGGGGCGGGTGCGGCGATTGCCGGCATCGCGTTGATTTTTCTGTGGCTGGGCCTGCGCCAATTCAAGCGCGCGCCGCAAACGGCACTGCGTCTGACCCCGGAACATTTTGTGTTTGCCAACCTGACCGAGCCGCTGCCCATCGAGCACATCGCCGATGTGAGCCTGCAATTTGCCCAGGGCATTTGGGTCACCGTGGAACTGACGCCGGAGGCGCCGCTGCCAACGCTGCGCAAAACCCCCTTCGGCGTACCGAATGCGCGGGTCAACAAGAAGAAACGCCAGGTGCTGTTGCAGATGGCTCGGCTGTGCATCGATAACCAGAAAATCGAGCCGTATGACGGGTTGTCGCTGATGCTCGATTACGTGAGCGCGTCCGCGGCACGCAAGCTTCTGCTCAGCCGCGAGGGCTGACGCTCGCCCATAAAAAAGCCCCGAACCGGTCGGGGCTTTCAGTGCCTGGCTTCAGGCGCGACTTGCGATCAATCAGAACACGTTGATCGGGTAGTCGGCGAACAGACGGATTTCGTTACCGCCTACGTTGTAGTTGCTGGCGTTGTTGGACACACGCAACCACGACGCACGAGCACGCAGGCTCAGGTCTTTGGCCGGACCGCTCTGGACCACGTACTTGAACTGGTTCCAGATTTCACGCTCGGTGCCGTCGCCACGGTTGGTACCGTCGTCGATGTTGGTGCCGCGCACGTAGGCGATGTTGTAGGTCAGGCCCGGTACGCCGAAGGTAGCGAAGTCGATACCGTAGCCGGCTTGCCACGAACGCTCGTCCTTGCCGTTGAAGTCGGACCAGTAGGAGTTGGCCAGCAGGATGGTGTTGCCGCCGTCGCCGATACCGCCCGCGTTGCGGTAGCCGCCGTACAGGTAGCCGGTGTCACCGGTGCTGCGCTGGTGAGCGATGGTGAAGCTGTGCGGGCCGACGGCCCAGGTAGCGCCCAGGCTCCAGATCTTGTTGTCGCGAGCGTCCGCGTCACCTTGGTTTTCCAGGGCGAAGCTGCGGTCCAGCTTGGTTTTGTAGCCGTTGAAGTCAAAGGTCAGCGACTGTTTCTCTGGCAGGGCCAGCACGTAGTTGACGTTGACGTATTGCTTCTTCAGCACGTCTTGCATGTCGGATGCGTACAGCGCAGCAGACAGGCTTTCGGTGAATTTGTAGCTGCCGCCGATGTAGTCGATGCTTTTCAGGCGACCGCTGTCGGTGCCTTCCATGCTCTTGCGGGCTTCTTTGGTGAAGTGACCGGCGTCCAGTTGCAGGCCGGCGATCTCTTTGGAAACGATCGAGGCACCGGTGTAGGTTTCCGACAACAGACGGGAGTTGTCGTACTGCAGCACAGGCACGGCCGGGAACTGATCACCGTACTTGAGAACGGTGTTGGAAACGCGGAACTTCACGGCAGCGCCGCCCTTGGCCAGGTCGTGTGGAGCCGAGCCAGGGTTGTTGGCAGTGCCGTTACCCGGTTTGAAAAAGTCGATACCGCCAGCGCCGGCACGGCCTTTACCACCGTCCAGACGGATAGCGTACTGGCCGATCACGTCCACACCCACACCGACGGTGCCCTGGGTGAAGCCGGATTCGAACTTGCCGATGAAGCCCTGGCCCCATTCGGCTTTGTCTTGCCTGCCGTTCTTGTAGTCACGGCTGATGTAAGCGTTGCGTGCTGCGATGTTCAGGTGGCTGTCATCAACGAAACCCTTGGATTGCTCCTGGTCGTTTGCCATGACTGTCGATGCGCTCAAAATCCCCAGAGCGATCAGACTCATCCGTTGCTTCAACATTTTTTTGTATTCCTTATCACTGGTTGAGTACGCGCTATGACACCAGGCTCCATGTCGCTTTCTGGTGTCGATCCCTTCCGGAAAAAACAAAGCCTGCGGACGACTTTGCAGGCCGCAGGCCTTTTTATTGGAAGAGTCATGGCGGATAGCCACAGGCGTTGGGCGCATCCTAGTCGTGCGTTGAACGATGTGTCAATTTCGTGAATCGTCTGTATTTAGGCGAAAAAATTCTAAGTCGTGTACCCAGACCATTCTGAAAACGACAAAGATTTTTCCTTACCCATGGTTGAAAACATATCTCGTAACACATTTCAAAGCAGATACGTTTGGCAACAGATAACACGCGCAAATGCAAAGCATTACCATTCGCGCGCTAATTTCTTCCCAAACCTTCTGGATGCATTTTCACATGCCTGCCCCTCGCCTGACGCCCATCTCCCTTGGGCTTTCCGTACTGCTGTCTGCCGGCTTCGCCTGCGCGGCCACCGTCTTGCCCGAAACCTCGATCAGCGCCGAAGCCGACGAAGACGACCCGCGTATCAAGGAAACCAGCACAGCCACCCGCACGGCAACGCCGGTGCGCTACGTGCCCCAGGCCATCGATTCGGTGAAGACCGAAAGCCTGCGCTCCTACGGCACCAATGACCTGGGCCAGGCGTTGAGTGGTATCCCCAACGTCAGCAGCGGCGCCGACACGCGCTTCGACAGCCTGCGCATTCGCGGTTTCGACGCGAGCAATGACTTCTACCTGGACGGGATTCGCGACGACAGCCAGTACGTGCGCGATCTGCACAACATCGAGCGCATTGAAGTGCTCAAAGGCCCGGCGGCCGTACTGTACGGGCGAGGCGGTCAGGGAGGGATCGTCAACCGCGTGAGCAAACTGCCGGTCGCCGGCCACAAGTCGAGCATCGAAGCCCAGGGCGGCAGCGATGACTTGCGCAGCCTGTACGCCGACTTGAGCACCGACCCAAGCGACACCCTCAGCCTGCGTCTGAACATGGGCAACCAGGACAACAACAGCTTCCGCGATGGTGTCAGTGGCAATCGCCAACTGTTCGCGCCGTCCATGAGCTGGCAGCTCACCCCAGACCTGAACTGGCTGGTGCAATACGAATACAGCCGCTACAACCGCACGCCAGACCGGGGTATCCCGGGTGTCAACGGTCGCCCGGCCGACGTGGGCCGAGACACCACCTACGGTGACAGCCGCGACTTCATCGACGACAAATCCCAGTCGCTGCGTTCGAGACTCGCCTACGAACTCAACGAACACTGGCAACTGCGTCATACCCTCGGCGTGTTCAAGCTCGATAGTGATTTCGACAACACCTACCTCACCGGCTACACCGCCGCGACCCACCAGGTGACCCGCCAACGCTGGCAACAAGACCTGAACACCCGCAACGTGTTCAACAACATCGAACTGGAAGGCGGTTTCGACACCTTCGGCCTGGAACATCGCCTGCTCACCGGCCTGGAGCTCGGCAGCCAGCGTCGCGACCCGAAACTCTACACCGCGGCCACCGTCGCCCAGGGTGGCCAGGCCGTGCCGAGCCTGGACCTCAACCGGCCCAACCGCCACCTCAGCCACACCGGGCGCATGAGCCTGTCGAGCAACAACCACACCGAGGTCGAAAGCCGCGCGCTGTACGTGCAAGACCAACTGCGCCTGAACGATCAGTGGCAAGTGCTGGCGGGCCTGCGCTACGACAACTTCGAGGTGGACACCACCAATAAGGTGACCAACGCCCGGCAAGACGTCGAAAGCCACAGCACCAGCCCCCGCATCGGCCTGGTCTGGACGCCGCTGGAAAACCACTCGTTCTATGCCTCGTGGAGCAAGACTTTCTCCCCGGCGGGCGGCGGCCTGATCGGCATCACCCCCAACGCCTCGGGCGGCGTCAACGACCTGAGCCCCGAACTGACCAGGCAGAAAGAAATCGGGGTCAAGAGCGACTGGCTGGATGACCGTCTGAGCACCACCCTGGCCGTGTACGAACTGGAACTCTACAACCGCCGCACCAGCGACCCGCTGGACCGTACCATCACCCTGCTCAGTGGCTTGCAACGCTCACGCGGCGTGGAGCTGACCGCCACCGGCAAAATCGTCGGCAATTGGTCGGTGCGCGGTGGCATCGGGTTACAGGACGCCAAAGTAGAGAAGGACAACAACGGCTTCGAGGGCAAACGCATCAGTGACGTGGCCAAGCGCAATGCCAGCCTGTTCATCACCTGGAAACCGGAAATGGGTTGGTACGCCGAAACCGGCCTGACGCTGGTGGGCGACCGCTACGCCGACAGCCTCAACACCGTGGTGTTGCCCGGCTACGGTCGTTGGGATGCGCTGGCCGGGTTCCGGCACAAGGATTGGGACGTGCGGGCGGCGCTGAACAACATCGCCGACAAGACCTACTACGCCTCGGCAACCAGCGTGGCGCAGATCCAGCCGGGAGAGCCGCGCAACCTGGTGGTGACAGGCACTTACAGTTTCTGACTCACACGCCTTCTGCAGGCGTCAGTTCAGCAGTTCGCACAACGCGTGCACTTCATCCTCACTGAACAACCCTTGCGGGTAGCGTTCAGTCATCACACTGCGCAGGTCAGTGCCTTGCCTGACCTGTCGCGAACCGTTTGCCTTCAACCAAAGCGCCAGCGCATGGATCGCGTCGCCGTCAACCCGCAGGGGGTGGAACGTGCGCGTGTACATCAGGTTGATATCGGCATTCATTTTCGCGCTCTCTCCTACTGCGTGAGCGGCTAACTTACTCAAGGTTTATGACAGAACGGCGCAGTCTTCACCTTGGGACACTGTGGCAACACCGATACAAGAGCTATGCCAATGTCCCGTGTTTATAGGCATTCGGACACAAAAAAGCCCGCAACCGTGCTGGGCTGCGGGCTTGCTTCGAGCGCTGAAAACCGCTAGCGCCCGGCGACCTTCAAAACGTTGTTACAACTGCACTCAATTTTTGTGCGGGGCCGGCTGTTGTTGGGTGAGGCAATGGATATTGCCACCGCCCAGTAACAGTTCGCGGCCCGGCACCATCACCACTTCATGCTGCGGGAACAGCGCCTGCAGAATTTTCCGGGCTTGCTCGTCCAGCGGGTCATCGAAACTTGGCGCAATGATGCCGCCGTTGACGATCAGGAAGTTGACGTAGGAACCGGCCAGACGCACCGTCGGGTTGCGCTCCTGACTGCCGTCCACCGGGTCCACGCCCGCGCACTCTTCCTCAGTGGCGTACAACGGGCCCGGAATCGGCATTTTGTGCACTGTGAACGAGCGGCCCTTGGCATCGGTGCTGCTTTGCAGCACGTCCATGGCTGCGTGGCAGCGCGCATAGTTGGGGTCTTGCGGGTCGTCAGTCCAGGCCAGCAGCACTTCACCCGGGCGCACGTAGCAGCAGAAGTTATCCACATGGCCGTCGGTTTCATCGTTGAACAGGCCGTCCGGCAGCCAGATGATCTTGTCCACCGCCAGGTTGGCACTGAGTACCGCTTCGATTTCGGCGCGGTCCAGATGCGGATTGCGATTGCGGTTCAACAGGCATTCTTCGGTGGTGATCAGCGTGCCTTCACCGTCGACGTGAATCGAACCGCCCTCAAGCACGAACCCTTCGGTGCGGTAACGCGGCGCGCGCTCGATCTCGAGGATCTTGCCGCCCACCTGCGAGTCGCGGTTCCACGGCGCATACAGGCCACCGTCAAAACCGCCCCAGGCGTTGAAGTCCCAATTCACGCCACGCACTTCATCGCTGTCGTTGATCACGAACGTCGGGCCGGTATCCCGCACCCAGGCATCGTCGCTGGACATTTCCACCACACGGATATTCGGCCCATCCAGGCGGGTACGGGCGTTTTCGTACTGGCCGGCGGACACCGCCACGGTCACCGGCTCAAAACGCGCAATCGCCTTGGCCACCGCTACGTGAGCGGCTTGCGCTGGCTTGCCGCCGAGGCGCCAGTTGTCCGGGCGCTCGGGCCAGATCATCCAGGTTTGCGTCTGTGGCGCCCATTCGGCGGGCATGTGAAAGCCATCGGCGCGGGGGGTGCTGTGCAAGGTGGTCATGGCGTTCAGGACTCCGAATGGGGGTAAAGGCCGACTTTATAACGGATAAAAATCGGCTTTAAAAGAAAAAAAAGATCATAAAAGATAAATGTGACAACTTTTAATCGATAACAATCGATTAATCAGAGCTGCTCATCCAGCACCTTCGATAGCATGTCGACAAAGAAATCCACGCTGCGCCGTGAAGTGACCATCGGCGGCTTGATCTTGAGGATGTTCAGGTAGTCACCCGTTGGCTGCATGAAAATGCCCAACTCCCGCAGGCGCTCACACAAGCGCGCGGTCTCTTCGGTGGCCGGCTCCAGGGTGTTACGGTCGCGAACCAGCTCCAGGCCCAGGTAAAAGCCAGAACCGTGGACCGCACCCGCCAGCGGATGTCGATCGACCAGCGCTTGCAGGCGCGCCTTGAAATGTCCGCCCACCACTTGGGCGTTTTCCCACAGTTTTTCTTCCTCCATGACATCCAGCACGGCCATGCCGATGCGGCAACTCACCGGGCTGCCCCCCGACGACGAGAAGAAATACCCCTCGGCCTCCAGCGCCTCGGCGATTTCCCGGCGGGTGATCACCGCGCCCAACGGCTGGCCATTGCCCATGCCCTTGGCCATGGTGATGATATCCGGCACCACGCCTTGTTCTTCAAACCCCCAAAAGAAATGCCCCATGCGGCCATAACCCACCTGCACTTCATCGGCGATGCACACCCCGCCCTGGGCGCGGACCAGACCGTACACCTGCTGCAAATAGCCCGGTGGCAGTGAGATGCCCCCGGCGTTGCCGTATACCGGCTCGCAAATGAAACCGGCCAACTGACGCTTGCTCGCGGCGATTTTCGCCAAGTTGTGTTCCACGCTGCGCACATAATCCGGCGCGCTGTCCGGCCCGCGGAACTCACCGCGATAGGTATTCGGCGCAGTCACCGGGTGCACCCAGTCCGGGCGGCTGCTCAGGGCCTGGGGGTTGTCGGCGATCGAGGTGGACACCGCATCCGCCGCTACCGACCAACCGTGATAAGCCTCCAGCACGCTCAACATGTCGCGGCCGCCGCTGTAGGCCCACGCCAGGCGGATCGCCAGGTCATTGGCCTCGGTGCCGCTGTTGACCAGAAACACGCGGTCCATGGAGTCGGGCGCCAGCGCCAGCAATCGTTCGGAAAACTCGGCAATCGCCGCGTAATGAAAGCGCGAGTTGGTGTTGAGCAGCGACCACTGCCGCGCAGCCACCGCCGCCATGCGCGGATGGCCATGCCCCAGCACCGCCACGTTATTGAGCATGTCCAGGTAGGAGCGGCCCTGCATATCAATCAGATGGTTGCGCCAGCCGCGCTCGATGCGCGGCGGGTCGACGTAATAATGCTTCTGCGAGCGGGCGAAGCTGGCGTCGCGCCGTGCCAGCAAGGCTTCGGGGTCCAGTTCCGGTTCGGCGTCACACGCCAGCCCCAGCAGCGCGGCAGGCGATGGGCAAAGCGCCTGCCACGCCACGGCACGGGAGGGTGTGCAAAAGAGCGGCGCCGGTAGATCCGTGCGGCACAGCTGTACGGTCAGCGGCCCCTCGACCGCGCCGATCACTTGCCCTTTAAGCACCGCCGCGCCGGCTTTTACAGACGGCGACACGCCCCATAGACGCACCGTCGCCTCGCGGCTGTGCACCCGCAGCTCGCCCGTACTCCCTACGTGCACGGTGCCAGCAAATGGTGCCTCGACCACAGCGCCCTGGGGCACGTGCAACTCAACGTGCAAGGGGAACGTCTCCGGCTCACTGGCGCTGTCAGGACGGGTGCGCGACAAACGGTATTGCCCATAACGACTTGCCGCCAGGCCGTGCATCGCCGCAGCGTCCCGTAACAAACGCTGATCGATGCCTTCCTGTTCCCAGTTACCTGCCTCGAAATGCGGGCTGAGTACGCCCAGGTCGATCAACGCAAACTCGCGCCCTACCAGCCCCGGCAACAAGGGTGCAAATCCCTCGCTGGCTATCGGTACCAGGGTTTCGCCCACACAGCCGAGGATCGCCGCTTCCATCAGCTCAAAGGGCACCGACGTGGCCACATGGAAGATTTCCCACTCATGCGCGGCGTTTTTCAGCAGGTAAGTGTTATCCGGGTCCAGGCGCTGCTGCTGTTCGCTGCTGAGCACCAGCACCGCCGCACGGGCGACGATCAGCGGCCACAACGCCTGCAACTCTGCGCGTTGCAACGGGTTGACCGCATGGCAGGCCTGGATCGCCGGCAGGATCGCAAAGGGGTCGCCTTCGGCATGATGCAACAACGCCGCGCAGGTCACCGACAGGTCGGCAATGCGCCAGGTGTGCACCAGGTCGCCAAAATCGATCACTCCCTGAAGCTGCCATTGGCGCTGGGCATCGCGCTGCCACACCACGTTGTCATCGGTGATGTCCATGTGCACGGCCTGCCAGGGCAAATGGTCGACCCATGGTTGCAAACGGGCCTCGACCTGCCCGGCCACTTGTTCCAGCGCAGCACGATGGGGCAGGTTTTCCAGGGTAGCCAGCAGGTGGGTGATCAGGTCCCGGGCGTGGCGCGGGTCCCATTGCAGGGTGCGCTCCAGGCCCGGGTGGGTAAAATCGGCCAGGGCCAGGCTCATCCGGCCACACAATTCGCCGAAACCTGCGATTACCTCGCGCCCCAGGTGGGGCAGATGGGTCAGGGGTTGGCCGTCGATATAGTCCAGCACCCGCAGGTGCAGGGTCTGGTCCTCGACCGTGACCGTGAGCAACTCCTCACCGTTCAAGGCCTTGACGACCTTGGGCACCCGCACCGCCTGCAGACTGTTGAGCGCTGCGTGCTGGGCCTGCAACTCCACCACCGCGTAATCGCCCCGGCAGATTTTCAGAACGAACGCGCCGCGCGCACTGTCGACTTTGTAATTGAGGTCTTGCTGGCTGCCCAATGACTGCAAAGTGCCAGTCAGGCCGTAGTGCTGCTCGAGAAGTCGTGCCGCCTGGTCGGGGCCTACTTGGGGGCAAGGCAGACTGGCGCGATGGATCAACGTGGCGAGCAGCATTGTGACGACCTCTGTTTTTTTAGGCGTCTATATCGCCATTGTTCAGGGGGGTTAGGCAACCCCCCACGCATACCGCGCTTGCGCCCCCCTGCCGCACAACTCAAGCTATGCTTCATTCGCTCAATGTCCGTCTAAGGAAAAGGCCCTCCGACATGCGCATTCTCATCACCGGCGGCGCTGGATTTATCGGCTCCGCCCTGATCCGCCACCTGATCCAACACACCGAGCACGAAGTGCTCAACCTGGACAAGCTCACCTACGCCGGCAACCTGGAATCGCTGACCAGCATCGCGTCCAACAGCCGCTATGAGTTCGTGCAGGCCGACATCATCGACCAGGCCACCGTGAGCGCCGTGCTGGCGCGTTTCGAACCCCACGCGATCATGCACCTGGCCGCCGAGTCCCATGTCGACCGCTCCATCGACGGCCCGTCGGCGTTCATCCAGACCAATATCGTCGGCACCTACAGCCTGCTGGAGGCCACCCGCGCCTACTGGCTCAAGCTGGACGAACCGGCCCGCCGCGCTTTCCGCTTCCATCACATCTCCACCGATGAGGTGTATGGCGACCTGCACGGTGTGGACGACCTGTTCACCGAAACCACACCCTACGCCCCCAGCTCACCTTATTCGGCGAGCAAGGCCGCGTCCGACCATCTGGTCCGCGCCTGGCATCGCACCTACGGGCTGCCGGTGTTGCTCACCAATTGCTCGAATAACTACGGGCCGTTCCACTTCCCCGAAAAGCTCATTCCGCTGGTAATCCTCAATGCCCTGGCAGGCAAGGCGCTGCCGGTCTACGGTGACGGTTTGCAGGTGCGCGACTGGCTGTTCGTCGAAGACCATGCCCGTGCGCTGCTCAAGGTGGTGACCGAAGGCGTGGTGGGCGAGACCTACAACATCGGCGGCCACAACGAGCAAAAGAACATCGACGTGGTGCGCGGCATCTGCAGCCTGCTGGAAGAACTGGCGCCGAAGCGTCCGGCCGGCGTCGAGCAATTCACCGACCTGATCACCTTCGTCAAGGATCGTCCGGGCCACGACCAGCGTTACGCGATCGATGCCAGCAAGATCGAACGCGAACTGGGCTGGGTGCCCGAAGAAACCTTCGAAAGCGGCCTGCGCAAGACCGTGCAGTGGTACCTCGATAACCTGGAATGGTGCCGCAGGGTCCAGGACGGCAGTTATCAAGGTGAACGACTCGGCAATACCGACCCCAAGGACTTGATCGCATGATGAAAGGAATCGTACTGGCCGGCGGCTCCGGCACCCGTTTGCATCCTATTACCCTGGGTGTGTCCAAGCAGCTGTTGCCGGTGTATGACAAACCGATGATCTATTACCCGATCTCGGTGCTGATGCTGGCGGGTATCAAGGACATCCTGGTGATTTCCACTCCCGTGGACTTGCCGCAATACCGCAACCTGTTGGGCGATGGCAGCCAGTTCGGCGTGCGCTTCACCTACGCCGAGCAGCCATCGCCGGACGGTCTGGCCCAGGCATTCCTGATCGGTGAGGCGTTTATCGGCGATGACCCGGTGTGCCTGATCCTGGGCGACAACATCTTCCACGGCCAACACTTCGGCGACCAACTGCGCGCCGCCGCTGAACGCCCTTCGGGCGCGACCGTATTCGGTTACTGGGTCAAGGACCCGGAGCGCTTTGGCGTGATCGACTTCGACAAGGACGGTCGCGCGCTGTCCATCGAAGAAAAACCGGCCAAGCCCAAATCGCCCTATGCGGTGACCGGCCTGTATTTCTACGACAACGATGTGATCAAGATCGCCAAGGCGGTCAAGCCGTCGGCCCGTGGCGAGCTGGAAATCACCGACGTCAACAACGCCTACCTCAAGCGCGGCGACCTGCACGTGGAACGCTTTGGCCGGGGCTTTGCCTGGCTCGACACCGGCACCCACGACAGCCTGCTGGAAGCGTCGACCTATGTGCAGACCATCGAACACCGCCAGGGCCTGAAAGTGGCGTGCCTTGAAGAAATTGCCTACGAAAACGGCTGGATCGACCGCGATCATCTGCTGGAGCGCGCCAAATACTTTGGCAAAACCGGTTATGGTCAATATCTGTATTCGCTGGCGGGAGAGAACAAGTGAATGTGGTTGAAACCTCGTTGCCCGGCGTCCTGATCCTGGAGCCCAAAGTCTTCGGCGACGAACGCGGTTTTTTTTACGAAAGCTTCAACGCCCGGGCCTTTGAAGAGGCCACCGGGCTCAAGCGTGATTTCGTGCAGGACAACCACTCGCGCTCGCAAAAAGGCGTGCTGCGGGGCCTGCATTACCAGCTTGAACATACCCAGGGCAAACTGGTGCGGGTTACCGCCGGTGAAGTGCTGGACGTGGCCGTCGACATCCGTCGCAGCTCGCCGAACTTCGGCCAGTGGGTGGGCGTTCGGCTGTCTGCGCAGAACCGCCGCCAATTGTGGGTGCCGGAAGGCTTCGCCCACGGGTTCGTGGTGCTGAGCGACCACGCCGAATTCCTGTACAAAACCACTGATTACTATCAGCCAAGCGCCGAGCGCAGCATTCTGTGGAGTGACCCGACGCTGGCGATCGATTGGGAACTCACAGAACCGCCGCAGTTGTCCGCGAAGGATCAGGCCGGCAAGCACTTGATGGAAGCCGACCTGTTCCCATGAAAATCCTCATCACAGGTCAACACGGCCAAGTCTCCCGGGCGCTGCAAGAACACCTCCAGGGCCTGGGCGAACTCATCGTCCTGGGCCGTGACCAGCTCGACCTGGCCAACCCCGACCAGATCCGCCAGCAGGTGCGCGCCCACCGCCCGCGCCTGATCATCAACGCCGCAGCCCACACGGCGGTGGACCAGGCCGAAAGCGAACCGGACGCCGCGTTTGCCATTAACGCCATCGCCCCCGGCGTGCTGGCCGAAGAGGCCAAGGCGCTGGGCATCCCGTTGATCCACTATTCCACTGACTACGTGTTCGACGGCAGCAAGCCTGCGCCCTACCTCGAAGCCGACAGCCCCAACCCCCTGGGGGTCTACGGTCAGAGCAAGCTGGCCGGCGAACAAGCGATTGCGGCAGTCGGTGGCCAATACCTGATCCTGCGCACCAGTTGGGTCTACTCGCTCCATGGCAAAAACTTCCTGTTGACCATGCAACGTCTGTTGCAGGAAAAACCGCACATGCGCATCGTTGCCGACCAGATCGGCGCGCCGACCTGGGCCGGGAGCATTGCCCACAGCACCCGCGCGCTGGTCGAGCGCTGGCAGGCTGGCAAAGCCGGCGAATGGGGCGTGTACCACCTCACTGCCCAGGGCGAGACCTCATGGTTCGGTTTTGCCCAGGCCATCGGCGAACACTTGCGTGCCCAGGGCAAGGCGTGTGCCGAGCTGGAAGCGATCCCGTCCAGCGCCTACCCGACGCCCGCGCGGCGCCCGCTGAACTCGCGCCTCGATTGCAGCCGCCTGCAACAGCAATGGCAGGTCAGCCAGCCGCCGTGGCAAGACGCATTGCGCGAGTGCCTTGCACAGCAGCGCTAGGCATAATGCGCCTGTACCCACAGGCGCACGACTCCCATGACTCCATCCCTTCCGCGAAGACCCCGCTGGCGCAGCCTCGCCCTGTTGGCACTGTGCCTGGCGCCGCTGCTGTGGCCGCTGGAGCATCTGGCCGAGCGCTATTACCGCAACGAACTGGCCGGGCAGAACCGCCAGACCCTCGACCTGTACGTCGCCAACCTGCTGGGCACCCTGCACCGCTATGAGGTGCTGCCGCAGATCCTCGGCGATCTGCCCGCCCTGCGCACCGCGCTCGACGCGCCTCAAGTCAGCACCAACCTGGTCAGCGCCAACCTGCTGCTCAAGGATGTGGCGGCCCAGGCCGGGGTGGAAGTGATGTACCTGATGGACACCACCGGCAAGACGCTGGCCGCCTCCAACTGGGACAAACAGGACAGCTTCGTCGGGCGCAATTTTTCCTTCCGTCCTTACTTCAGCGAAGCCATGGCCGGGCGCCTCGGGCGGTTTTTCGGCCTGGGCACCACCTCGGCCAAGCGCGGTTACTTCTTCGCCGCCGCCGTGCGTGATGGCGACAAGATCATCGGCGTGCTGGTGGTCAAGGTCGACCTGGATCACACCGAAAGCCTGTGGGGCAACACTCCGGAACAACTGCTGGTCACCGACCACAATGGCGTGGTGATCCTCACCTCGCGCCCGCAATGGCGCTTCCGCGCCACGCGACCGCTGACCACCGAAGAACGCCAGGCCATCATCGCCATCCAGCCCTACCCGACCCGCGACCCGCAGCCACTGGCCCTGAGCGCCACGGCCTGGTTGCGCCAATCCACAGCCATCGCCGAGACCGGCTGGAACGTGGAAATCCTGGCGCCTCGCTCGTTGATCAGCCGCCCGGTACGCACCGTGGTGGCGGTGGGTGGCGCGACACTGCTGGTGCTGATGTTGCTGCTGGGCCTGATGATGCAGCGCCGACGGCACTACCTGGAGCGCATCGCGTTCGAAGCCAAGGCGCGCCGCGAGCTGGAAGCGCGGGTGGTCGAACGCACCAGCGACCTGGAAGGCCTCAACCGGCGACTCAAACAGGAAGTACTGGAGCGTGAACACGCGCAGCAAGAACTGGTGCGCGCCCAGGACGACCTGGTGCAGGCGGGCAAGCTGTCGGCGCTGGGCACCATGTCGGCGAGCATCAGCCACGAACTCAACCAGCCACTGGCGGCGATTCGCAGCTACGCGGAAAACGCCGAGATCCTGCTCGATCACGAGCGCACCGGCGACGCCCGTGGCAACCTCAAGCTGATCAGCGAGCTGACTGGCCGCATGGCCTCGATCATTGCCCACCTGCGCGCATTCGCCCGGCGCGACCGTCATGCCCCGGAGAGCGTCGCCTTGCAACCGGCGCTGGACGATGCACTGGCGCTGCTGGCCAAGCGTCGACGTTCGATGGAAGTCGAGCTGATCCGCGACTTGCCGGAAGCCACGTTGTGGGTACAGGCCGGTGAAACCCGCCTGCGCCAGGTGCTGGGCAATCTATTGGCCAACGCCCTCGACGCCCTCACCGAAAAAGGCCCGCCGCGCAAACTCTGGTTGAGTGCCCAAACCACCGAACAGGGCGTCAACCTGTACATTCGCGACAACGGCCCGGGGTTCTGCATGGAAGCCCTGGGACGTGCCAGCGAGCCGTTCTACACCACCAAGACCCGCACTCAGGGCCTGGGGTTGGGGCTGGCGATTTGTGACACCCTGATGCGTGCCTTTGGCGGCGAACTGCTGTTCGCCAACCACAAGGAAGGCGGCGCACTGTTAACCCTGAAACTGCGTGCCGGCTCGCCGGGCGTCAGTCTGCAACCGTCCGAGGACCGCAGTGTATGAGTATCGATAACCAGATTCAGGTGGTGTTGATCGACGACGATCCACACCTGCGTCAGGCCCTGTGCCAGACCCTGGACCTGGCCGGGCTGAAAGTCCTGCCGCTGGGCGAAGCCGTCGGCCTCACCGCGCGCCTGTCACGGGATTGGGCGGGGGTGGTGGTCAGCGATATCCGCATGCCCGGCATGGACGGCCTGGAATTGCTGGCCGAGCTGCACGGCCAGGATCCCGAGCTGCCGGTGTTGCTCATCACCGGCCACGGCGATGTGCCGCTGGCGGTGCAGGCCATGCGTGCCGGCGCCTATGACTTCCTTGAAAAACCCTTCGCCAGCGATGCCCTGCTCGACAGCGTGCGCCGCGCCCTGGCCTTGCGTCGCCTGGTGCTGGACAACCGCAGCCTGCGCCTGGCCCTCAGCGACCGCCAGCAACTGAGCACGCGACTGGTGGGGCACTCACCGCAAATGCTGCGTCTGCGCGAGCAGATCGGCGCCCTGGCCGCCACCAAGGCCGACGTACTGATCCTCGGCGAGACCGGCGCCGGCAAAGAGGTGGTCGCCCGGGCGCTGCACGATCTGTCGAGCCGGCGCAGCGGCCCGTTCGTGGCGATCAACGCCGGGGCACTGGCCGAATCGGTGGTCGAGAGCGAATTGTTCGGCCACGAGCCCGGCGCGTTTACCGGCGCGCAGAAGCGGCGCATCGGCAAGTTCGAGTTCGCCAACGGCGGCACGCTGTTTCTGGATGAAATCGAAAGCATGAGCCTGGATGTACAGGTCAAGCTGCTGCGCCTGTTGCAGGAGCGGGTGGTGGAGCGCCTGGGCGGCAATCAGTTGATCCCGCTGGATATCCGTATCGTCGCGGCCACCAAGGAAGACCTGCGTCAGTCCGCCGATCAGGGCCGCTTCCGTGCCGACTTGTATTACCGCCTCAACGTCGCGCCGCTGCGCATACCGCCGCTGCGCGAGCGCGGTGAGGACGCGCTGATGCTGTTCCAGCACTTCGCCGACGAAGCCAGCAGCCGCCACGGCCTGCCGCTGCATGAGCTGCAACCGGGTCAGCGCGCCTTGCTGCTGCGCCACAGCTGGCCGGGCAATGTGCGTGAACTGCAAAATGCCGCCGAGCGTTTTGCCCTGGGCCTGGAATTGGCGCTCGACAGCTCGCCGGACAATGCCGGTGCAACCGTCCTGACTTCCACCCCGGGTGGTTTGAGCGAACAGGTGGAGCAGTTCGAAAAAAGCCTGATCGCCGCCGAACTGACCCGCCCCCACAGCTCTCTGCGCAGCCTTGCCGAAGCGCTGGGCGTACCGCGCAAGACCCTGCACGACAAACTGCGCAAGCACGGCCTGAACTTTGCCGACAGCGCCAGCCACACCACTGACGACGACCAAGAGCGCCCATGAACCGCGACAGCCGTTACCTGGAATCCATCCTGCACCACGACATTCCCCTCACCCGGGAAATGGGCCTCAAGGTGCGCGACTGGCAGCACGGCCAACTGCAATTGCAGTTGCCGCTGCAAGCCAATATCAACCACAAGAGCACCATGTTCGGTGGCAGCCTCTATTGCGGCGCGGTACTGGCCGGGTGGGGCTGGCTGCACCTGCAACTGCGCGACGAAGGGATTGAAGACGGGCACATCGTGATTCAGGAAGGCCAGATCAGCTACCCGCTGCCCGTCACCCGCGATGCGACGGTGCTATGCCAGGCACCGGAGGAGAAGGTGTGGAAGCGCTTTGTGGCGACCTACAAGCGTTATGGTCGTGCGCGGCTGACGTTGGAGACCTGGATTGTGAATGAGGGCAGTGAGGAGCATGCCGTAGCGTTTACCGGCCAGTACGTCCTGCACCGCTAGAAGCCAAAACACAAACCCCCTGTGGGAGCTGGCTGCTCCCACAGGGGGTTTGCTCTGACCTCAGGATCTGGCCAGGTTCAACAACCGCTCACGCCATGCAGCCTTGGCCGGCAACGCCAAAAAGAACGGGTTCAACAACGACGCCCGCGCCGGATAGCTGAATGGCTCGCCGCTCAACTCCAACACTTCGCCCCCTGCTCCCTCCAGCACGCCCTGGGCAGCAGCGGTGTCCCATTGCGAAGTCGGCGCCAGGCGTGGATAGCAATCGGCGCTGCCTTCGGCCAGCAGGCAGAACTTCAACGAACTGCCGATATTCGCCAGCTTCAACGCGCCAAGGCCCGCGCTCAAACCGTCCAGTAACCGCTCCTGCTCGGGGCTGGAATGGCGACGACTGGCCACCACGGTAAAGGACTCGCCCGCTGCCGGCGCCTCGCGTACTTGAATCTGCCTGGGCGCCTCGTTCATATCGGAGCGCCACGCGCCCAGGCCCGCGCCGCCAAAATAGCAACGCCCGCTGGTGGGCATCGACACCACGCCAAACACCACATGCCCCTGTTCGATCAAGGCGATATTGACCGTGAACTCCTCGCTGCCGGAAATGAACTCCTTGGTACCGTCCAGCGGATCCACCAGCCACCAGCGCTGCCAACCGGCCCGCACGCTTTGGTCGATATCGGCGTCCTCTTCAGACAGTACCGGAATGCTCGGGTCCAGCGCGGTCAGGCCGGCCAGGATCAAGTGATGGGCCGCCAGGTCCGCCGCCGTGACCGGCGAATCATCGGACTTGGCGGTCACCGCCACATCGGCACGCCAGTAAGGCAGGATGACTTCCCCGGCCTGGCGCGCCAGTTCGATGACAGGGGCAATAAACGGGTGGCCTAAAAACAGTTCGCTCATGCGATAAACGCTCCACGCTGGGTCAGCAGGTCTCGTACCAGGTACAGCGCGGCCAGGGCGCGGCCTTCGCTGAATTGCTCGTTTTGCGCAAGCGTCGACAGCTCGCGCAGGTTGACCCTGTCCACACGCATCGGCTCGGGCTCATCGCCTTCAAGGCGTTCTTCATAGAGGTCGGTGGCCAGCACCACCTGGATCTTCTGGCTCATGTAGCCGGGTGACAGCGAAAGCTCGGTGATATGTTCCAACTGCCGTGCGCCATAACCCGCCTCTTCCTTGAGTTCACGGTTGGCCGCCGCCAGCACGTCCTCACCGGGCTCGATCAAGCCTTTGGGCAAGGACAGCTCATATTCGTCGGTGCCGCCGCAGTACTCCTCCACCAATACGGCATGGTCTGCGTCAATCATCGCCACGATCATCACCGCACCGTAACCGGCACCACGGCCCACCAGGCGCTCGTAGGTCCGTTCAACGCCATTGGAAAAGCGCAATTGCACTTCCTCCACGCGGAACAAACGGCTACTGGCGACGATTTCGCGGGCGAGGACAGTGGGTTTCTGGCGCATAAACGGCTCCTTGGCGTGATCGGGTTACTATACCGTGGCTTTTCCGATTGTCTGTGTCGGATATTTTTACTTATACGAGAACCCGCCATGCCCTCTCTGCCCTGGCACGCCATCGACACCGTCCTGCTGGACATGGACGGCACCCTGCTCGACCTGCATTTCGACAATCATTTCTGGATGGAACACCTGCCCCAGCGCTACGCCGAACTGCACGGCGTGAGCAGGGCCATGGCCGAAATGGAGTTGCTGCCGCTGTTCGAGCGTAACGCCGGACAGTTGCAATGGTATTGCCTGGACTTCTGGAGCCGGGAACTGGCGATCCCGGTACGTGAGCTCAAACTGGAAACCGCCCACCTGATCGCCTTGCGCCCGGATGCGGACACGTTTCTGGCGGCGATCAAGCAAGCCGGCAAGCGCGTGATCCTGATCACCAACGCCCATCGTGATTCGCTGTCATTGAAGTTGGAGCGCGTTGAGCTGGCGCCGTATTTCGAGCGGTTGATCAGCTCCCACGATTACGGGTTCGCCAAGGAAGACCCGCAGTTCTGGGACGCCCTGCAAGCCGACATCGCTTTTAACCCGGCGCGCAGCCTGTTTATCGACGACACGTTGCCGATTTTGCGCAGTGCACGGGCGTTTGGTGTGGGGCATTTGTTGGCGGTAAGAGAACCGGACAGCAAGAAAGGGCCCAAGGACACAGCAGAGTTTGCAGCCGTCGAAGACTACCGCGACCTCATTGCCGGGCTCTAAGTGAATGTGACAGAAAACTTATGCGGGAGCCGGGCTTGCCCGACTCCCACATTCAGGCCTTCGTATTTACTTGGGAATACGCAGCGTCTGGCCTGGATAGATCTTGTCCGGATGGGACAACAATGGCTTGTTCGCTTCGAAAATCTTGTTATACAGATTGGCGTTACCGTACACCGAGAGAGAAATAGCACTCAGCGTGTCGCCCTTTTTCACGACTACAAACGTGGCAGCCTCGACAGACGGCCCCGTTACAGTGATTTGGTCATCCACACTGGCCACGCCGGCGATATTGCCCAATGCCAGCAGAATCTTCTCTTTCTCTTCCTGGGTGGCGACTTCACCGGTCACCGTCACCTTGTCACCCTCGACCGTGGTGTGCACGTTCGGATTGCCCAGCCCCACTTTGGCCACATGCTCTTTCAACTGCTCACTCGCGTTGGCATTACCGGGCGTCAAAAGGTCGATCAGCTTTTCGCCGGCCTCTTTTACAAAACTGAAAATACTCATGGTGTGCTCTCCTTGGATTTAAGTGCCAGATGCCCAAGACTAGACCAGCCCTCAATATCCGGGTTCCAGCCCGACCAATGACCAGATAATCCCTACAGAATCTGGCTCTGCGCCCAAACGCGCTAGAATCCCTGCGCCACTGAAACACGCCCGGAGCGAAGATGGACATCAAACAGCTGAAATTCCTCATCGCCCTGGACGAGACCCGTCACTTCGGCCAGGCGGCGGCGCGCTGCCACATCACCCAGCCGACCCTGTCGATGCGCCTGCGCAACCTTGAAGAAGAACTGGACCTGCCGCTGGTCAATCGTGGCCAGCGCTTCGAAGGCTTTACCGCCCCCGGCGAGCGGGTGCTGGCCTGGGCACGTACGGTGTTGGCGGCCTATGACGGCTTGCAGGCGGAAGCCGCCGCCTGTCGGGGCAACCTGGTCGGGACCTTGCGCCTGGGCGTGGTGCCGTTGTCCAGTTTTGACCCGCTGGACTTGATGCAACAGTTGCATAAGGAGCACCCAAGCCTGCGCTTCGAGCTGTCGGCGCTCAGTTCGGAGCAGATCCTGGAGCAATTGGCGAGCAATCGCCTGGACCTGGGCGTGTCTTACCTGGAACGCCTGGACAATGAACGCTTCGACTCGCTGGCCCTGGGCGAAACCCGCATGGGCCTGTTGTATGACCAACGGTTCTTCAGCTTCGGCGACACGCCCCTCAGCTGGGAGGCCCTGATTGAACTGCCGCTGGGCATGCTCACCAGCGGCATGCATTTTCGCCAATCCATCGACCACAATTTCCATAGCCGCGGGCTCAACCCACAACCCCTGCTGCAAACCGATGCCGTCCATCAGTTGTTACAAGCTGTGCACGGCGGCCTGTGTTGCGCGGTGATGCCACTGGACGGCGGCCTTGACGCACTCACCGAGCATTTGCGCCTGCAACCTATCGAGGATGCCCACACCCTCGCGCGCCTGGGGCTCATCATGCGCCGCAGCGCGCCTCGCTCGGCGTTGGCCGAGGCATGTTTCGCGCTGTTTCAGAAATCGCAAAACGGGTCTTGATCGACGTCATCTATCGGTAGATCAGTACTGGCAATTAGACGCGACGCTTTGTCGCGCCTAGTCTAAACACTGATCAATCCGTCGGTGGTATGCCCCATGAACGCCAAGCGCCCAGTCTGCGCGGCGCCCGCCCCTGAAGAGCCTGCGCCGGCCGCCAGCCAGAGCTATCAGTTTTGCAATCTGGAACACACGGAAGCCGCCAGCACTGCGTTGGCGGAAGAAGTGGCGTTGGCGATTGCCTATAACGACATCAGCCAGGCGGTGATGCTGGTGACGCCGACGGACCTTGAAGACTTTATCGTCGGCTTCAGTATCGGCAGCGGCATTATCGCCGACGTTAGCGACATTTATGACCTAAAGCTCAGCGGATCGGGCTCGGCCCAATACGCTCAGGTGCAGATCTCCAGCCGTGCGTTCTGGAACCTCAAGCAGCAGCGCCGCCAATTGGCCGGCACCAGCGGCTGCGGCCTGTGCGGCGTGGAAGCGGTGGAACAGGCGTTGCCGGACCTGCAAGTGCTGCCAGGTGCGCCCTTGCCGCCCGCCGCATGGCTCGACGGCTTGCGCCAACGAATCAGCGCATTTCAGCCGTTGGGCCAGTACAGCGGCGCCGTGCACGCGGCAGTGTTCATGAACAGCCAGGGCGAATTGCTGCTGGGCCGCGAGGACATTGGCCGACATAACGCCCTCGACAAGCTGATCGGCGCACTGATTCGGCAAAAGATTCCTACCGACGGCGGCCTGGCAATTGTTACCAGCCGTTGCAGCCTTGAGCTGATCCAGAAGGTACTGCGCGCCGGCATCCAGACCCTGGTCAGCCTCTCGTCGCCTACCGGCCTGGCCCTGCAATGGGCTCGCCGACACAACCTCAATCTCATCCACCTGCCGCAGAAAAGTGCGCCGCGGGTCTATAGCCCTGCGATGGAGAACCAGCCGTGAGCAATCATCATCAAGCCGACCAAACCCCGACTCCGCGCTACAAGCCCTACAAGGGCCCGGCGGGCGGCTGGGGTGCACTGATCAGCGTGGCCCAGGCCTGGCTGACCAGCGACAACGCGCTGAAAAACATCCGCATGATGCTCAAGACCAACCAGAACGGCGGCTTCGACTGCCCGGGCTGCGCCTGGGGCGACTCGCCGGAAAGCGGCATGGTCAAATTCTGCGAGAACGGCGCCAAGGCCGTGAACTGGGAAGCCACCAAGCGCCGGGTCGACGGGGCCTTTTTTGCCAAACACAGCGTCACTGCGCTGCTGGAGCAGAGCGACTACTGGCTGGAGTACCAGGGCCGGCTGACCGAGCCGATGCGCTACGACGCCGAGACCGATCGCTACAAGCCCATCAGTTGGGAAGCGGCGTTCGACCTGATCGGCAAACACCTCAACGCGTTGCCAAGCCCGGACATGGCCGAGTTCTACACCTCGGGCCGCGCCAGCAACGAAGCCGCGTATCTCTACCAGCTGTTCGTGCGCGCCTACGGCACCAACAACTTCCCGGACTGCTCGAACATGTGCCACGAGGCCAGCGGCGTCGCCCTGGCACAGAGCGTGGGCGTGGGTAAAGGCACCGTGACCTTCGACGACTTCGAACATGCCGACGCGATTTTCGTGTGGGGTCAGAACCCGGGCACCAACCACCCGCGCATGCTCGAACCGCTGCGCGAAGCGGTAAAACGCGGCGCCCAGGTGGTATGTATCAACCCGCTCAAGGAGCGTGGCCTGGAGCGCTTCCAGCATCCGCAGCACCCATTGGAAATGCTCACCAACGGCGACAAGCCAACCAACACGGCGTACTTCCGCCCGGCGCTCGGTGGCGACATGGCCATCCTGCGCGGCATGGCCAAGTTCCTGCTGCTGTGGGAACGCCAGGCCCAGGCCGAAGGCAAGGAAGCGGTGTTCGACCACGACTTCCTCAATGAACACACCGCCAACGTGCTGGATTACCTGGGCAAGATCGACGATACCTCGTGGGATGAAATCGTCGAGCAATCCGGGTTGACCCTGGTGGAGATCGAGCAGGCGGCGCGCATGTACGCCAAAGGCAAGAACGTGATCATGTGCTGGGCCATGGGGATCACTCAGCACCGCCACTCGGTACCGACCATCCAGGAAATCGCCAACCTGATGCTGCTGCGCGGCAACATCGGCCGCCCAGGCGCCGGCCTGTGCCCGGTGCGTGGCCACAGCAACGTGCAGGGCGACCGCACCATGGGCATCAACGAGCGTCCACCGGTGGCGTTCCTCGATTCGCTGGAGCGCCGCTTCCAGTTCCAGGTACCGCGCGATAACGGCCACAACGTGGTGGAAGCGATCCACGCCATGCTCGAAGGCCGCTCCAAAGTGTTTATCGGCCTGGGCGGCAACTTCGCTCAAGCCACCCCGGACAGCCCGCGCACCTTCCAGGCCCTGCGTAACTGCGACCTGACCGTGCAGATCAGTACCAAGCTCAACCGCAGCCACCTGACTCACGGCAAGGACGCGCTGATCCTGCCGTGCCTGGGCCGCACCGATATCGACCTGCAAGCCGAAGGCGCGCAAGCGGTGACCGTGGAAGACTCGTTCAGCATGGTCCACGCCTCTTACGGCCAACTGCAACCGCTGTCCAAATTCATGAAGTCGGAGCCGGCGATTCTGGCCGGTATCGCGGCCGCGACCGTCGGCAGCAAACCGGTGGACTGGAACTGGCTGGTGGCCGACTACAGCCGCATCCGCGACTTGATCGCCGATACCATTCCGGCCTTCAAGGACTTCAACGAACGCGTGAAAAACCCGGGCGGGTTCTACCTCGGCAACAGCGCCGGCGCACGTCGCTGGAACACGCCGTCGGGTCGCGCCAACTTCCGCCCGAACGTACTGCCCAAGGACTTGATCCACGAGCGCACCCACGCCACGGGCAAGGTGCCGGACCTGATCATGCAATCGATGCGCTCCCACGATCAGTACAACACCACGATTTATGGGTTGGACGACCGTTATCGCGGGGTGAAGGGCCAGCGTGACGTGCTGTTCGTCAACGAAGCCGACATCATTCGCCTGGGCTTCAAGCCAGGGCAGAAGGCCGACATCGTGTCGTTGTGGGAAGACGGCCGTGAACGCCGCGTAAAAGGTTTTACCCTGCTGGCATTCGACATTCCCGCCGGCCAGGCGGCAGCCTACTACCCGGAAGTGAACCCACTGGTGCCACTGGAAAGCACCGGCGACGGCAGCCATACGCCCACGTCGAAATTCGTCGCAATCCGACTGGAAGCAGCGAGTGACAACGGCCTGATAATGGCGCGCTCAGCCTGAACCCCTTCCAACTGTAGGAGCCGGCCAAATCCCGGGCACAAAAAAAGGCCGCTTTTGCATAAAAGCGGCCGTTCCCAAGTAGCTGAAGACCCGCAAAAAAGACTTAAGTTCCCCAACAAAAACAGTAACTTAGAGAATTGTGTACAACTCGTGTTACTGGTCGGATTTCTATTGTCACACTGCCGATACAGCCTCAGGATCGCGCCGTCATCCTCTTGAGGTCTCTCTATGAAGTTCTCCTCGATTCTCTTGTTGTCCCTTGGCCTGGTCAGTGGCGCAGCCATGGCCGGTGGCACCACCGAAGCCGGTGTGGGCGGCGCATTGGGCGGGGTTCTGGGTTCGGTGGTCGGTCAGCAGATCGGCGGCAACACCGGTTCGGCCATTGGCGCGGCGCTGGGTGGCGCGGGCGGTAGTGCGGTCGGCGCCGACAAGCGCAGCCGTGGCGAAGCCGCCATCGGTGGCGCGCTGGGCGCAGCGGGTGGCAACGTGGTCGGTCGCAGCGTGGGCGGCAGCACCGGCAGCCTGATCGGCGCAGCCGCCGGCGGTGGCGCAGGTGGCGCCCTGGGTAACTACATGGGCAACCAGAGCAATGACGATGACCGTCGTTACCGTGATGACCGTCGTGGTCGCGGCCATGCCCATGGGCATCACAAGAACAAGCACCATTACCGTCACCGGTAAACTCGTCACATAAGCAACACCGCAGCCCGCTGCGCAAGCCGGGTTTGCCCGCGATGAGGCAGTTTCAGGTCCCCCTGATCAGCCTGACCTACCGCTATCGCAGGCAAGCCCGGTTCCCACATTGGGGTTCACCGCAGGCAGAAGTGCGTCAAGCCGCCAACCGCTGCAATGCCTCGCGCAATCTCCCCAGGATGCTCACCGGCTGGTTCGACGTCCTATCCACGAACACATGCACAAAGCGCCCCGCCGCACAGGCCTCGTCCTCATCGGCCTTGAACACCGCCAACTCATACTGCACCGAGCTGTTGCCCAACTTGCCGACGCGCAAGCCAATCTCGATACGGTCGGGAAACGCGATAGACGCAAAGTAATCGCACGCCGAGCTCACTACGAACCCCACCACCTCGCCGTCATGAATATCCAGGCCGCCTTGCTCGATCAGGTAGGTATTCACTGCGGTGTCGAAAAAGCTGTAGTAGGTCACGTTGTTCACATGCCCATACACATCGTTGTCATGCCAGCGCGTGATGATCGGCTGGAAGTGAGGGTAGTCGGCACGTTGTGGCATGGCGTCAGGCATTGGCAGGGCTCATGAAAGTGGGTTACAGGCGATTCAGATGGGCTTCGGCCCACTCGCGCACCTCGGCATAGGGATAGTCTTCCAGCGCGGCAAAACCTGGAATGCCTCGCGCCTTCAACTGAGTGAACAACGGCACGCTGATACCGCCGAGAAACCGCGTGAGCCGTTCCGCTGCGGGCAGTTCCCCGGTGAACTGATGATGCCTGTGGATAAAATCCCCGCACAAGCCCATGAAGTCTTTATCCACAAGCGGCGGCAAATTCGGCGGTAGCGGCAGGCAGGCCACGTGGCCATGACATACCGAGCAATGGCCGCACCGCGCGGGTGCGTTTTCATCGCCAAAATACCGGGCCAGGCGCTGGCCCAGGCAGTGGTCGGTGGCGAACAGGTCGAGCATGGCGTGAATCCGCGCCACCTCCGTGACCTCGTGCTGCTTGAAGCCTGTGTATAACTCGGCACCCAATACCTGAGGGTCGAAATCGACATCAAGCAGGCTGTAGACCTCGGTCATCTGCTTGCTTTCCATCTCGATCAGGCCCTGCTCCTGGAAATAGTCCAACGCCTTGACCACTCGACTGCGCTCGGCATTGTGCTGTTGATACAGTGCATCGAAATCCACCGTTGCCCAGGTTCGCGCGCGCTTGCATACCTGGATGATCGCCGCGACGAACTGTTGCCGCTCACCGGAAAATCGCGCCAGCAAGGCGTCGGGCTCAATCAGGTACTTGAAGCGATACTCGGCGTAAAACGCATAGCGCGGCGCTATCACGCCTCGAAGCTCAAGCTGCACCAGCAAGGTCTTGAGCGGCAGTTCGCGGATGTTGCTCTGCTCCGATAACGAACGAAGCACAAACTCCCACTGCCCATCGCCGCGCGACGCCCGCAACTGCTCCAGCACCCGGCGAATACCGGCTCGCTCGGGCGTGTCGCCGTACACGAAGTTTTCCAGCACGGTGAGGCTGTCGCGATTGGCCAGTACCAGGCAATCGGAGGCTTGTCCGTCACGCCCCGCGCGGCCGATCTCCTGGCTGTAATTTTCTATGGATTTGGGCAGATCGAAGTGCACTACGTTGCGGATGTCACTCTTGTCGATGCCCATGCCGAACGCGATGGTGGCCACGATGCAAGTGGAGCGACCGCCCATGAAGCGCTGTTGGATGCCGTCGCGCTTATCGTGGGGCAGACCGGCATGATAGGCCTCAGCCTGGATGCCGTTGCGGTTCAAGTGCTCGGCAATCTGCTCGGCAGTCTTTTGCAACGTGACGTAGACGATGCTGGGCTGACCGACCCGCTCGCTCATCCACTCGACCAGACGGCGACGTTTGTCGGTGCCGCTGACCGGTTCCACCAACAAGTTCAGGTTAGGCCGGTAGAAGCCCGTAGTGACCACGTCGTGGGGCGCGATGGCGAACTTGGCCTGCATGTCGGCAATCACCTTGGGTGTGGCCGTAGCGGTCAAGAGCAACGCTTGTGGGATATTGAACTGACGCTGGTATGCCGGCAGTTTCAAATAGTCCGGACGGAAGTTGTGGCCCCACTCGGAAATACAGTGCGCCTCGTCCACCACCAGCAACGAGATCCGCACGCTTTGCAGGAAGTTGCGGAAGCGCTCGTTCTTCAAACGCTCCACGGAGATCATCAGGATTTTCAGCTCGCCTGAACGCGCACGGGCCATGACATCATTGGCCTCATCGCGACTCTGCGCCGAATCGATACTGCCCGCCGAAATGCCATGGCGCTGCAAAAAGCCAAGCTGGTCCTGCATCAACGCCAGCAATGGTGAAACCACCAGCGTCAGGTGCGGCAGCAATACCGCAGACAGCTGATAGCACAGGGATTTGCCGGAACCGGTGGGGAAAATCGCCGCCGCCGAGCGACCGGCCAGTACCGCACTGACCGTTGCCTTCTGGCCGGGACGAAACTGTGGATAACCAAAGACCTGTTGGAGGGTGTCGTGCATGAAACTGTCACTCCATTGACCGCTGAGCCGGCTCAAAAACATAGCCCGGGAATCTCGGCGAATCGAGAAAGGTCGCAAGGAAAAAAGAGACAGGATGATACACAGGGTAGCGCGATGGCCCAGGGCCAAATAGGGCAGATTCAACAGCGACTGTAGGAACGCTACAAATAAAATGTGGGAGCAAACTTGCTCCCACAGTGTCACCTCGGCATAACAAAACTCAGCGGTTCTGCACCCGCTCGATCGCGCTGTCGTATACCGGATTGGCCGTCTGCCCCTTGGCCAATTGGTAGTGGCGCAAGGCGTCGGAGAACTGCCCGGCTGCTTCGTAGATCCGCGCAATGTTGTAGTAGGCACCGGCACGTACCGTCGCAGCGTTCGCGCCGGTCGCCAGAGCGATGGCCTTGCGGTTGGCCCAGATCGATTCAGCAGTGTTACCGGCCTTCTGATAAGCCAGACCGAGGTTGCCGTAAGCCTTGCCGAAACCGTTATCCAGATCGATGGCCTGACGGAACAGATCAATGGCCTGGTCCAGATTACCGGCCTGGTAGGCCGCTTCGCCCTGCACGTTCAGACGCTTCGCATCGGTTTGTGCAGAAGAGCTTACCGCCACCGCCGTGACCGCCACGCTGTCGTCCAGCAACGGTTTGACTTCGTTGAGCACGTCCTTGGCTTCCACGTTCACACCGCTGAAGGTGTTGATGTCCTGGAAGTCGCCGCTGCCGGTCATGCGGAACACCGTCCAGAGGTTGCCGCTACGGTTTTTCGGCACATAGTAGGTGCGCACCAGGGACTGGCCCATGTAGACGAACACCTTGGCCTCGCTGTTGGACAACTGCCGCGAGCCCGGATTGCCGATATTGGTGAAGTCATGCACGGCGTAGACGTAGCTCTCGCCGTAGTGTTTTTTCTGCAGGGTGATGGTTTCCGGGCCGTAGCTGTCGACATCATCCACGTCCAGCTCGGCATCGGTGCCGTTCTTGTTCTCGAAGTAGATGTTGTTGCCCGGGAAAATCATGTGGGAATCGAGGTCTTCCGGGGTTTTGCCCCAGGTCAGTACCACGCGCAGACCGTCGAGGTTTTCCATCACGGGGCTGATGGCGTACGTCATGCCCTTGCACGGGCATTTGACCACCAGGTTGGAGTAACCGGGTTTCTTGATGATCAACAGGCTGGTGGCGTCATCGGCGGCTTCGCTGGTGAGGGTCACCTGGCCCTGGGCATTGGTGCGCCCCACGACGTTCTGGGCGCCGTTGCGTTGCAGCAACACTTCAGCGTCGGCGATTTTCTGGTCCTTGACCACGGCGCTGAGCACTTCGATCGGCAATTGCTCGGCCTGGATGGAAAAGGCCACCGCACACAATGACATCGCCGAGGCGACACGAAGCAAACCCATGCTTAACTCCCTTTAAGTAACGGGCGGAATCGCCCACAAGATTTTGCGGTGAAACATACGCCGAATTCAGCGCACCGGCAGACTTTTTGTACAGAATGTGACGTGGTTTTTATCCCGCCTGCCCGCCGTAGCATTGCGCTACAAACAAGCCGTACCTCCCAGGAGTGCGCTGCGATGAGCGAACCGACGTTTGAGCAAAAACAGGATCATTACCACAAGATCCGCCGTTCCAACTACCTGGCCAGCCTGCGCCTGGAAGGGTTCGATACCCAACCGGCCGACGTCGACAAACCCCTGCCGTAGGCTGAACACGCTTCGAACACCGATATTTCAAGCACAAAAAAGCCGCCCATTCGGGCGGCTTTCTTATAGCAGGCACATCTTACAACTGTGGACCCGCCGCCTTGATTGCATCGCTCACTTCAAACTTCTTGAAGTTCTCGATGAACAGGCCAGCCAGCGCCTTCGCTGCTTCGTCATACGCAGCCTTGTCAGCCCAGGTGTTGCGTGGGTTCAACAGGCCAGTCTCGACACCCGGTACGGCCAGTGGCACGTCGAGGTTGATGGTGTCGAGGTGTTCGGTTTCGGCACCAACCAGGGTACCGCCCTGGATCGCCGCGATCACCGCGCGAGTGGTCGGGATGTTGAAGCGCTTGCCGACGCCGTAGCCACCGCCAGTCCAGCCGGTGTTGACCAGGTAGACCTTGGAACCGAAGCCGCGGATGCGCTTGATCAGCAGCTCAGCATATTCGCCAGCCGGACGCGGGAAGAACGGTGCGCCGAAGCAGGTGGAGAAGGTCGACTTGATGCCGCCACCGGAACCCATTTCGGTCGAGCCCACCAGCGCGGTGTAGCCGGACAGGAAGTGGTAGGCCGCTTGCTCTTCGCTGAGGATCGACACAGGCGGCAGTACGCCGGTCAGGTCGCAGGTCAGGAAGATCACCGCGTTTGGCTCGCCACCCAGGTTCTTCTCGGAACGCTTGGCAACGTGCTCCAGCGGGTAGGCGGCACGGCTGTTCTGGGTCAGGCTGACGTTGGTGTAGTCGGCGTGCTTGGCCTCGTCGATCACCACGTTTTCCAGCACGGCGCCGTGCTTGATGGCTTTCCAGATGACCGGCTCGTTCTTCTCGGACAGGTCGATGCACTTGGCATAGCAACCGCCTTCGATGTTGAACACCACGCCTTCGCCCCAACCGTGTTCGTCGTCACCGATCAGGTAACGGCTTTCGTCGGCGGACAGGGTGGTTTTACCAGTGCCCGACAGACCGAAGAACAGGGTCACGTCGTTCGCTTCGCCAATGTTGGCGGCGCAGTGCATCGGCAGTACGTCGGAAGCCGGCAGCAGGAAGTTCTGCACCGAGAACATGGCTTTTTTCATTTCACCGGCGTAGCGCATGCCGGCGATCAGCACTTTCTTCTGGGCGAAGTTGAGGATCACGCAACCATCGGAGTTGGTGCCGTCACGCTCTGGCACGCACTCGAAGTTGGCCACGTTGAGCACTTGCCACTCTTCACGACCGGCCGGGTTGTACTGGGCCGGGTTGATGAACAGGCAACGACCGAACAGATTCTGCCAGGCCGTCTGGGTGGTCATTTTCACGGCCAGGTAGTGGTCTGCGGCAGCGCCTACGTGAACGTGGGAAACGAAATGCTCTTGCGCATTGTTGAACGCCTCGACGCGAGCCCACAGGGCATCGAACTTGTCGGCCGGGAACTTGCGGTTGATCGGGCCCCAGGCAATGGAGTCCTGGGTGGAAGGCTCTTCAACGATGAAACGGTCGACTGGCGAACGGCCGGTACGGTGACCGGTTTCGACAACCAGCGCGCCAGTATCGGCAAGCACGCCTTCACCGCGCTGCAGGGCTTCTTTGACCAGATCGTCAACACTCAGATCGGTGTATACGGCGTTATTGGCTTGCGTCATGAGGTTCCCCGTCGGCCTAAGGCCGAGTGCTCCAAACGTTTTGTAGTAGAAAGTTGCGCACTACTACCGCGAAAAAAGTGGGCCGGATTATGCCAGAAAAGCCCAAAAAGAGTAGGGCCCTCCCGTCAGAACTGCGCTAATCCGGCGTTTGTCAGGTGATTTACCTGTGCTTAAACGTTTTAGTGGTGGGTGCCCGAAGGGGTGTCTACACCGGCGCCGGCGAATAATTGGGCAATGTCGGCGGCGTCGAACAGGTATTGCTGGTTGCAGAACTGGCAGTCGATCTCGATTTGACCGCCCTGCTCCTGTGCAAGGTTCAAGGCATCTTCCAGCCCAAGGCTGACCAATGCATTGGCCGAGCGCTCCCGTGAGCAGCTGCAATGGAAGCGCAGCGGGTGTTCATCGAACAGGCGCACGGCCTCTTCGTGGTAGAGGCGGTGCAGGATGGTTGCGTTGTCCAGGCCCAGCAGCTCTTCGGCCTTGACGGTATTGGCCAGGGCGATGATGTGCTGCCAGCTGGCGGCACGGTCATCTTCGTCCTTGATACGGTCCGCCGGCAGTTGCTGCACCAGCAGGCCACGGGCACGCTTGCCGTCGGCGTTGAGCCAGAAGCGCGTGTTCACTTGCTGGGACATCACAAAATAGTTGGTGAAGCAGTCGGAAAGGGTCGCACCATCCAAGTCCACGATGCCCTGGTAACGCTGGCCTTCGGTCGGGTCCACGGTCAGAGCCAATACGCCATTGGGCATCAGGTCGGACAGGCTGGCATCCGCCGCGATCTGGTCCGCCTCGTAACGGGCCAGACCTCGGATTTCGCGCTCGCTGGAACACTCGATCATCAGCAGTGGCACCGGGCCCTCGGAACGTGCTTGCAGGATCAGCAAACCGTCGAACTTCATGGTACCCACCAGCAACGCAGCCGCCGCCATGAACTCGCCGAGCAATTGCGCGACCGGCTCCGGATAGGGGTGCTTGGCAAGCACTTCGGCATAGCTACGCTCCAGCGAGACCAGCTCGCCACGGGCATCGCTCTCATCGAAGATGAAGCGTTGGGTGAAGTCGGTATCCGGTAAATCAGTCATAGGTCTGGGTATCTGAATGGATGACAAATTGATTACAAGGTTTATAAAATCAAACCCTTTGGCACCAAACTGGTGCACTTTTCTCCGGGATGTGTGGAGAGATTTAGAGCGAAGAGGGACAGTTTATGAACAATCCGGGTTTGTTCCAAGCCAAGTGGAACCTCGGGCGATGGGCCGCTTGTAACCTTCTGGCTATCGGACTGCTGTGTTTTTGGCTGTGGCCCACGGGCCAGATGCTGTGTGTGATTTTCGACGAATGGCTGTTTCACCTGCTCAATGACCCCTTGGCAAGCAACGCGACCTGGCTACATATGTGGGCCATCGCCAGCTTGCGGCCATTCGACGCAGTGGTCGGTTTGATCCTGCTCACGCTGCTGATTCGCGGCGACTGGGTATTCAAGGCCGTGCAGGTACGCCAGGCATTCTTCGGTTTCCTCGGCATTCTGCTACTGCTGTTGTTTATCCGCATGCTGTTTTCCAAACTCGCGGCGCAGATGGGCTGGCAACACAGCAGCCCGTCGATGGTGATCAGCGGAGCAATTCAGATGAGTGACTTTTTCCCGGGACTGGAAAAAACCTGGGAACTGAAAGACCGCTCGAGCCAAAGCTTCCCGGGGGATCACGCTTCGGTGCTGTTGATCTGGGGAATGTTCATGACGGTGTTCGCCAAACGTATGGGCCAGGTACTGGTGATCTGGGGCCTGGCGCTGCTGTTCATGCTGCCGCGCCTGGTGGCGGGTGCGCACTGGGGGCAGGACGATTACATCGGCGGCGTATTACTGGCACTGCTCGCATTGGGCTGGGGGTATTACACGCCATTTGCGGCGAAGGTGTCGGGCGGTTTGGTGCGGGTGACGGCGCCGGCATTCGGGCTGTTGAGCAAGCTGCCGCTGGTGGGGCGATTGAGCGTCATGCGCGCAAGCACGTAACACCGTGAGCCCTGTGATGGGGGCTGCTCCGCAGCCCAGCGCAGGACAAGCCTGCTCACCACACCAAGCCAGCTCAACCCGAGAAGCTGTTTGCACAAGCTTCTAGTCGTCGTTGCCACTGCCGCGGAACTTGAACAGATCGCGGCGCTGCTTCTTGCTCGGTTTGCCGTCGGTGCTCAAGCCCATGGCCCCCGCCTTGCGCATTGCCGCGGCGTTCTCCCGCTTGGCGATGCTGGCTTCGGTCTCGACATACAGCGTCTGCGCTTCGGGCGCGCCACGGCGCACGATGGAAAGCGCCTGCACCACGACGGTCTTTTCATCGAAGCCGGCGCGAATCTGCAATTCATCCCCAATCCGCGGTTCCTTTCCCGGCTTGCAGCGTTCGCCGCGATGATGCACTTTGCCGCTTTCGATGGCAGCCTTGGCCAGGGCACGGGTCTTGTAGAAGCGCGCAGCCCACAACCACTTGTCCAACCGAACCTTTTCTTCCTCTTCCTGCTTTTGAGCCACTTGAATTCCTCGCTCTGAAAAATGTCGCAACTGTACCGTTGAAACCCTTCGACGCATAAACCACAAGGCTCACCTAAGATACGCCAGGCACCGCGCGTTTTGCGTGATTTCCCTGTGCCTCGATCAATGACGGAAACCTGAGCGATATCTGTCGCCATTTGCCGAATATTCTGCGTGAATACCGCGAATCGAGGGTCGGATCCTCAGTGAGGGTTCGGGATTGTCACAATCCATGCGCAGTGGGACGTTACTGTCCTCGACAACCACGAAACATTTCTGAATGGCCGGTTACCCATATTGAAGACATTTGACCATTTGACCGTTGTGGGTCTGCGTGAGTGGGTGGCACTGCCCGACTTGGGAGTGGCAGGCTTGCGCGCCAAGATCGACACCGGCGCCAGCACCTCCAGCCTGCATGCCACCGACATCGAGCCGTTTGAGCGCGATGGTGAGAAATGGGTGCGCTTTACCGCACACCTGGGCAGCGTGGTGCAACTGCGTCACCGTCGCTGCGAAGCGCCGCTGGTGACGATGAAAACCATCAAGAGCTCCAACGGCCATGCACAGGTGCGCTATGTGATCAGCACTACCCTGGCCCTGGGCGATGGTGTGTGGCGTGTGGAATTCACCCTCGCCTGTCGCAAGGCCATGCGTTACCGCCTGCTGCTGGGCTCCAAGGCGCTGGTCGATGGCCAGTTGGTCGTCAACCCCGGCACCAAATACGTTCAAGACAAGCCGGTGTTCCCGGTCTCTACCCTTTCTGTCCCAGGTGTTGCATGAAGATTGCCGTGCTTTCGCGAAACCCGCGTCTGTATTCCACCCGCCGCCTGGTTGAGGCCGGCATTGAGCGTGGCCACGAAATGGTGGTGATCGACACGTTGCGTGCCTATATGAACATCGCAAGCCACAAGCCGCAGATCCATTACCGGGGCAAGCCGCTGGAGGGTTTTGATGCGGTGATCCCGCGAATCGGCGCTTCGGTGACCTTTTACGGCTGCGCGGTACTACGTCAGTTCGAGATGATGGGAGTGTTCCCCCTCAATGAATCGGTTGCCATCGCCCGCTCGCGGGACAAGCTGCGCTCGCTGCAACTGCTGTCACGCCGTGGCATCGGCCTGCCAGTCACCGGCTTTGCCCACTCCCCGGACGACATCCCTGACCTGATCGCCATGGTCAACGGCGCGCCGCTGGTGATCAAGGTGCTCGAAGGCACCCAGGGCATTGGCGTGGTGTTATGCGAGACTGCAACGGCGGCCGAGTCGGTGATCGAGGCCTTCATGGGCCTCAAGCAGAACATCATGGTTCAGGAATACATCAAGGAAGCCGGTGGTGCGGACATCCGTTGCTTCGTGGTGGGCGACAAGGTGATTGCTGCGATGAAGCGCCAAGCCAGGCCAGGAGAGTTCCGCTCCAACCTGCACCGAGGCGGCAGCGCCAGCCTGATCAAGATCACCCCCGAAGAACGCATGACCGCACTGCGGGCCGCCAAGGTGATGGGGTTGAGTGTGGCGGGAGTGGATATCCTGCGTTCCAACCACGGGCCGCTGGTGATGGAAGTCAATTCGTCGCCAGGCCTGGAAGGCATCGAGACCACCACCGGCAAGGATGTGGCGGGGATTATCATCCAGCACCTGGAGAAGAACGGCGGGCCGAATATGACCCGGACCAAGGGTAAGGGTTGAATTAGACAGACACCACAAAAAACTGTGGGAGCTGGCTTGCCTGCGATGAGGGTGGTTCAGTCAACAACTATGTTGAATGTTTCACCCTCATCGCAGGCAAGCCAGCTCCCACATTTGATTTGCTGTGATTGTTAGACCGCGTCTCTGGGCAACATCAGCCCGAGCGGCAAACGTACCCTCGCCTCCAGGCCACCTTCTTCGCGATTGCGCAACTCGACATTGCCGCCATGCATCGAAGCGATACGCCGCACAATCGCCAACCCCAGGCCAGTGCCCTTGCCACCCCGGGCGCGATCACCCCGGGTAAAGGGGTTGAAGATGCCTTCCAACTCGGCAGGGTCAATGCCGGCGCCCCGGTCCATCACACTCAACACCACGTACGGCGCAGCACTGTCGCCAGACACATACGCCGCCACCTCCACATCGGAGCCGGCATGGTGCAGGGCATTTCCAATCAGGTTATTGAGCAGGCGCTTCATCGATACCCGGCGCAAGGCAAACGGCTGGATTGGCTCCAGGCGCATGCGCACCTGTTCGCCGCCCTGGTTGTAGGGCGCTACCACTTCACGCACCAGGTCCGTGAGATCGACCTCCTCCACCACTTCGTCACGGCCATCGCGGATAAACGCCAGGAACTGGTCGAGAATTGCATCCATGTCCTCGATGTCGCGAACCATGTCGTCGGTCAGGTCAGTGTGATTGCCCATCAACTCCAGGGACAGACGCAGGCGCGTCAACGGCGTACGCAAGTCGTGGGAAACTCCCGCCAGCATCAACTCCCGCTCGCGACCGGCCTGTTCGACGTCTTCCGCCATCTGGTTGAATGCGCCATACACTTCGGTCATCTCACTGGGCGTATCGCTGATCGGCAGGCGCACGCTGCGCCCCTGCCCCAGTTGGCGGGCGGCAAACACCAAGCGCTTGAGCGGCTGGTTGAGCTGACGCACGAAGATCCACGCCGACGCCGTCGACAGCAACCCGATCGCCAGGAACCAGCCCAGCACGTTCCAGATCTTCTGTCCTCGCAACGGGTGCGGGTACAGCGGCACTTTCAGCCAGTCTTCACCCAGGCTCGGTGCCCGCACCCACAGGGCAGGTGACACATGCATGCGCAACCGAACCTCGGTGTCTTCACCCAGCTCGGCCTGCATCTGGCGTTGGTAGATTTCGCTGTAGGGCCAGTGCTGTTCGCCCTCGGGCACGCCTGCGCCCGCCACCCGCACCAGCGTGGCGGCCTTGGCGATCTTCTCGCGGTTCTCGGGGTCGGCCGCCCAATAGGCGCGCAGCGTCAATGCGACGCCGTGACTGTATTGCCGGTCCACCAGCACGTCTTCGTTCATCAACAGATAAACCAGGGTCAGCGCCTTGGAAAACAGAACGACGATCAGCACCAGCCAAAGGGTGCGTGAGAAAAAGCTTTGAGGGAACCACAGCGGGGTTTTCATAGAAGACAACTAGACACCTGGCAGGAACGAGCGGCGCTCGCAGGATTGCAGACGCCGGACATCCCGTCGACCCTTATGGGGCGCAACCCAAGGATGTCCGCTCCTGCCAATCATCGGTCACTTGGTGGCAGTGCCATCCGGCACGAACACATAACCCACGCCCCATACGGTCTGGATGTACCGTGGCTTGGAGGGATCCGGTTCGATCATCCGGCGCAGACGGGAGATCTGCACATCGATGGAACGCTCCAGCGCATCCCACTCACGACCACGGGCCAGGTTCATCAGCTTGTCGCGGGTCAGCGGCTGGCGAGCGTTCATCACCAGGGCCTTGAGTACCGCGAACTCGCCGGTGGTCAGCATGTGCACTTCATCGCCACGCTTGAGTTCACGGGTGGCCAACGACAGCTCGTAGTCGCCGAAGGTGACGCTTTCATCTTCGCTGCCAGGTGCGCCCGGTACCGGCGGTGCCTGGCGACGCAGTACCGCCTTGACCCGTGCCATCAACTCGTCCGGGTTGAACGGTTTGGCCAGGTAGTCGTCAGCACCCAGCTCGAGGCCCTTGATGCGGCTCAGCTCATCGCCCTTGGCGGTCAGCATGATGATGGGAATCTGGTTGTTTGCGCCACGCAGGCGTTTGCAGGCGGTCAGGCCGTCTTCGCCGGGAAGCATCAGGTCGAGCACGACCAGATTGAAGACCTCACGCCCCAACAGGCGGTCCATCTGCTCGGTATTCGGCACCGCGCGGGCACGGTAGCCCTTGGAGTTGAAAAAACGCTCCAGCAGGCTGCTCAGCCCCGGATCGTCATCAACGATGAGAATTTTTTCGCCTTCAGCAGTTTGTGCAGTGCTGCTCATTGGATGCTCCTCTTATCTCGGCGCGCATTATGGCGTAGCTGCCGTTATACGCACCGTGTGCATTGTTAGCAGATTTTTCCTCTACTGCCAGCGAACCCGCGTCCCGCAACCTCTGGCGCAGTACCCCTCAAGGGCAGAACGCTGGTTATAATGCGGCGCCTTCGTGCAGGGCAACGCCAGTTCGTTACCGTTTACTGCCAGGCTTTTTTCACCCGCTTGTCGTGATTTTTTCTATTTCGAGGGTCAATAGGCTGCCTCTTGACCCAGGCAGCGGCGCCAGTCGGGCCGCTCAACCAGCCTTGCCGGGCCTTGTTTTCCGGGCCTGCGAGCTGCTTTCAAGAATTTCAGGTGGTTTTATGGACAGCATCAACAGCCGCATCGCCGAGGAACTCGGTGTACGCCCACAACAGGTCGAAGCGGCCGTCGCTCTACTGGATGAAGGCTCCACGGTGCCCTTCATCGCCCGTTACCGAAAAGAAGTGACCGGCAGCCTCGACGACACCCAACTGCGTCACCTGGAAGAGCGCCTGCGCTACCTGCGAGAACTCGACGAACGGCGCATCAGCATCCTCGCCAGCATCGAGGAACAGGGCAAGCTGACCCCGGCACTCGAACGCGACATCAAGCTCGCCGATACCAAGACGCGCCTCGAAGACCTCTACCTGCCGTACAAACAGAAGCGTCGCACCAAGGGCCAGATCGCCCTGGAAGCCGGCCTCGGCGAGCTGGCCGATGGCCTGTTCAACGACCCTTCGCTGACCCCGGAAACCGAAGCCGCACGCTTCATCGATGCCGAAAAAGGCGTCGCCGATGTCAAGGCCGCCCTCGAAGGCGCCAAGTACATCCTCATGGAGCGCTTCGCCGAAGACGCCAGCCTGCTGGAAAAACTGCGCACCTACCTCAAGCACGAAGCCACCCTCAGCGCCCGCGTCATCGCCGGCAAAGAGGAAGAAGGCGCCAAGTTCCGTGATTACTTCGAGCACGACGAACCGCTCAAGAGCATGCCGTCCCACCGCGCGCTCGCCATTTTCCGTGGCCGCAACGAAGGCATTCTCAGCTCCGCGCTGAAGGTTGGCGATGAACTGCCGGGCACCCTGCACCCGTGCGAAGGCATGATCGGCCAGCACGTCGGCATCCAGAACCAGAACCGCCCTGCGGACAAGTGGCTGGGCGAAGTGGTGCGCTGGACCTGGAAGGTCAAGCTCTACACCCACCTGGAAACCGACCTGCTCGGCGAGCTGCGCGACGGCGCCGAAACCGAGGCGATCAACGTGTTCGCCCACAACCTGCACGACCTGCTGCTGGCCGCCCCGGCCGGTCCGCGTGCGACCCTGGGTCTCGACCCGGGCCTGCGCACCGGCTGCAAAGTCGCCGTGGTCGACGCCACCGGCAAGCTGCTGGACCACGCCACCGTGTACCCCCACGTGCCGCACAACAAGTGGGACCAGACCCTCGCGATCCTGGCCGCGTTGTGCGCCAAGCACGCCGTGGACCTGATCGCCATCGGCAACGGCACCGCCAGCCGCGAGACCGACAAGCTGGCCGCCGAACTGATCAAGAAATACCCCGCCATGAAAATGACCAAGGTCATGGTCTCCGAGGCTGGCGCATCGGTGTACTCGGCGTCGGAACTGGCCTCCAAGGAGTTCCCGGACCTCGACGTGTCGATCCGTGGCGCGGTGTCCATTGCCCGCCGCCTGCAGGACCCGCTGGCCGAGCTGGTGAAGATCGATCCGAAATCCATCGGTGTCGGCCAGTACCAGCACGACGTGTCGCAACTGAAGCTGGCACGCGGCCTGGATGCGGTGGTGGAAGACTGCGTGAACGCCGTGGGCGTGGACGTGAACACCGCCTCCGTGGCGCTGCTGGCGCGTATCTCCGGCCTCAACGCCACCCTGGCGCAGAACATCGTTACCCACCGTGACGAAAACGGCGCCTTCAAAACCCGCGCCGCGCTGAAAAAAGTCGCACGCCTGGGTGAAAAAACCTTCGAACAGGCCGCCGGCTTCCTGCGGGTGATGAACGGCGACAACCCGCTGGACGCTTCGGCGGTTCACCCGGAAGCCTACCCGCTGGTGCAGCGCATCGCCGCCGAGACCGACCGGGACATTCGCTCGCTGATCGGCGATGCCGCGTTCCTCAAGCGCCTGGACCCAAAGAAGTACACCGACGAAACCTTCGGCGTGCCGACCATCACCGACATTCTTCAAGAACTTGAAAAACCCGGCCGCGACCCGCGCCCCGAGTTCAAGACCGCCGAGTTCCAGGAAGGCGTCGAAGACCTCAAGGACCTGCAACCGGGCATGATCCTCGAAGGCGTGGTCACCAACGTGACCAACTTCGGCGCTTTTGTGGACATCGGTGTGCATCAGGACGGTCTGGTGCACATCTCCGCGCTATCGGAGAAGTTCATCAAAGACCCTCGCGAAGCGGTGAAAGCCGGTGACGTGGTCAAGGTCAAGGTCATGGAAGTCGATATTCCGCGCAAACGCGTCGGCCTGTCGATGCGCATGAGCGATACGCCCGGCGAAAAAATCGACGGCGCGCGCGGTGCACGTCCAGGCTCGGCGCCCCGCCAGTCCCAGGGCAATGCGCCGCGCAAGGAGACCACCACCGCAGCACCGAGCAACAACGCCATGGCGTCGTTGTTCGCCAACGCCAAACAGTTGAAGAAACGCTGATGGAAATGCCGGCCGGCTTGACCCAGAGCGCGTTCAGCGAATTGATCGGCTGCCGCCTGCAGCGCCTGGAAGAAGGCGTTGCCGAGGTGGCCCTCACCCTGGAGCCGAAGCTGCGCAACCGCGCGGGCAAGCTCCACGGCGGGGCGATTTTCAGCCTGGTGGACATCACGATGGGGCTGGCCTGTTCCAGTTCCCACGGGTTTGACCAGCAGAGCGCGACCATCGAGTGCAAAATCAACTACATCCGCGCCGTGCAAGACGGCGAGGTGTTGTGCACCAGCCGGGTGGTTCACGCCGGCAGGCGCACGCTGGTGGTCGAAGCGGACGTGTACCAGGACGAAAAACTGGTCGCAAAAGCACAAGGCACCTTCGCTGTCCTATAGCTCCCCGCCCTCGATTTGAGTTAATTTCGGCGCTGCGAAAGCGGCGTCGGAAATTTCTTCCAGCGCGATAGCCAGATTCAGGGACTGAAGTCGGCACTTTCAGAGCCAGACAAACCGGCTCGAAAACCAGGCGATAACGCCAGTTTCAACTTCACCCTTGTAGACCGTCCTGCCCACCCCCATATTGGGGCGACTGACGCGTGAAGGAATCCAACTTGAGCGAACTTCTCAACCGCCGCCTGGCCCTGCTCGGCAAGCGCGAACACCTCTCCCTGCTGGAGCAGTGCCTGCACGGCATCGAGCGTGAATGCCTGCGTGTCACCGGCGAAGGTCGGCTGGCGCAAACGCCGCACCCTGAAGCCCTGGGCGCCGCGTTGACCCATGAACAGATCACCACCGACTACTCGGAATCGCTGCTGGAGTTCATCACTCCCGCCCTGCCCAACCCGGCCGATACCCTGAGCAGCCTGGACAAGATCCATCGTTTTGCCTACACCAAACTGGGCAGCGAGTACCTCTGGAGCCCCTCGATGCCGTGCCCGTTGCCGGCCGAGGAAGACATCCCGATCGCCTACTACGGCACCTCCAACATCGGGCAGCTCAAGTATGTGTATCGCAAGGGCCTGGCCCTGCGTTACGGCAAGACCATGCAGTGCATCGCCGGGATCCACTACAACTTCTCGTTGCCGGAAGAGCTGTGGCCATTGCTCAAGGAGACGGAAGGGTTCGTCGGCACTGACCGCGACTACCAGTCCAATGCCTACATCGCGCTGATCCGCAACTTCCGCCGCTACAGCTGGTTGCTCATGTACCTGTTCGGTGCCTCGCCGGCCCTGGACGCGGGCTTCCTGCGCGGTCGCGCGCATCAGCTCGACACGCTGGACGCCGACACCCTGTATCTGCCGTACGCCACCAGCCTGCGCATGAGCGACCTGGGTTACCAAAGCAACGCCCAGGCCGGCCTCACGCCGTGCTACAACGATTTGAACAGCTATACCGACAGCCTGCGCAAAGCGGTGGCAACGCCCTACGCGCCTTACGTCGAAGTCGGCACGCACAAGGACGGCGAGTGGGTGCAGCTCAACACCAACATCCTGCAGATCGAAAACGAGTACTACTCGAACATCCGCCCCAAACGCGTGACTTACACCGGCGAGCGGCCCATCCAGGCGCTGATGGCCCGTGGCATTCAGTACATCGAAGTGCGCTGCCTGGACATCAACCCGTTCCTGCCGATGGGCATCGACCTGACGGAGTCACGCTTCCTCGACGCCTTCCTGCTGTACTGCGCGCTGAACGACAGCCCATTGTTCGCCGACAACGAATGCGGCAATGCCACCTCCAACTTCCTCAGTGTGGTCAAGGAAGGTCGCCGTCCCGGCCTGCAATTGCAACGCAACGGCCAGCCGGTGGACATGAAGGAATGGGCCACCGAGCTGCTGGAGCGGATTGCCCCGCTGGCCGCCCTGCTGGATGAAAGCCACGGCATCACCGAACACAGCCAGGCCCTGGATGCCCAGCTGGCGAAGGTCAAGGATGCGTCCCTGACCCCGTCGGCCCAGGTGCTGGCGGCGATGGCCGAGCGCAAACAGAGTTTTGCGCAGTTCTCCCTGCACCAGAGCCAAGTGCACGCCGAGCATTTCCGCAAGGAACCACTGGCGGCCGAAGAGCAGGCGCGCTTTGAAGCCTTGGCGCGCACGTCACTGGCGCAACAGGCGGAGCTGGAGCAGAACGAAGTCGGTGATTTCGATGTGTTTGTCGGCTCCTACCAGGCCAGCATCCTGGCCATCAGCAACTAAAGCCTGACGCCCGCTGTGAGGCTTGGCTTGTGTGGGAGCTGGCTTGCCTGCGATGCAAACAACTCGGTGTATCTGTGATACCCCGGTGATGCTATCGCAGGCAAGCCAGCTCCCACTTTTGCTCTCCCGGCCTGAAGATCAGCTTTCACTGTTCTCCTCATAAGCTAATTCGAAAATGTTATTTATTTTCGAATTCTTAGATCATTTAGTCTCCTCACACGCCGATCCTCGGCCGCCTGATTGAGGAGCTTCCCCTTGAAACTGTTAACCCCTCTGCGCCTGCTGGCCGCATTGTCCCTGGCCGGTGCCAGCCTGTTTGCCCAGGCGGCGGATGTGACCATCGCTTACCAGACCACCGTGGACCCGGCCAAAGTGGCCCAGGCCGACGGGGCCTACGAAAAAGCGACCAACGCCAAGATCGACTGGCGCAAATTCGACAACGGCGCCGACATCATCGCCGCCATCGCGTCCGGTGATGTGCAGATCGGCTACCTCGGCTCCAGCCCGCTGACCGCTGCCATTACCCGCAAGGTACCGGTGGAAACCTTCCTCGTCGCTACCCAGATCGGCGGCGCCGAAGCCCTGGTGGCGCGCAACGGTTCCGGCATCAACAGCCCGCAGGACCTGATCGGCAAGAAAGTCGCGGTACCGTTCGTCTCCACCGGCCACTACAGCCTGCTGGCCGCGCTGAAACACTGGAACATCGACCCGTCGAAAGTGACCATCCTCAACCTCGCGCCACCGGCCATCATCGCCGCCTGGAAGCGCGGTGATATCGATGCCACTTACGTGTGGGATCCGGCTTTGGGCGTCGCCAAGGAAAACGGCAAAGTGCTGATCACTTCCGGCGAACTGGCCAAGTTCGGCGCGCCGACCTTCGACGCCTGGATCGTGCGTAAGGATTTCGCCGAGAAACACCCGGAAATCGTCACCGCCTTCGCCAAAGTCACCCTGGACGCCTACGCCGCCTATCGCAAAGACCCACAGGCCTGGATCGCCGACAAAGGCAACGTCGACAAACTGGTGAAACTCTCCGGCGCCAAGGCCAGCGACATCCCCTTGCTGCTGCAAGGCAACGTCTACCCGCTGGCCGCAGACCAGGTGACCTTGCTGGGTGCACCCACCACCAAGGCCGTGACCGATACCGCTGCGTTCCTCAAGGAACAAGGCAAGGTCGAAGCCGTTCTGCCGGACTACGCCCCTTACGTCAGCGCCAAGTTCATTACTAACTGATCAGGAGTTCATCGCGATGGCCTTGCTACAGCTGGAGCGCATCAGCGCACAGTACCCAGGCGCCACAGAACCGGTACTGTCAGACATTTCACTCGACCTGGGACCCCAGCAATTGCTGGTGGCCCTCGGCCCGTCCGGCAGTGGCAAGACTTCGCTGTTGAACCTGATTGCCGGCTTTGTCGAACCCTCTGCCGGGCGCATCACACTCGATGGCGTGCCGGTCAAAGGCCCCAGCGCCGAACGCGGCGTGGTGTTCCAGGACGATGCGCTGCTGCCCTGGCAGGACGTATTGGCCAATGTCGCCTTCGGCCTTGAGCTGGCTGGCGTGCCCAAGGCGCAACGTGACGTGCGCGCCCGGGAAATGCTCGTGCTGGTCGACCTGGCCGGCTTCGACAGCCGTCGCATCTGGCAACTTTCCGGCGGCCAGAAGCAACGTGTCGGCCTGGCCCGCGCCCTGGCGGCCGACCCTCGCGTACTGCTGATGGACGAACCCTTCGGCGCCCTCGATGCGTTTACCCGCGAGCAGATGCAGGAGTTGTTGCTGCAAGTCTGGCGGCGCACGGCCAAGCCGGTGTTCCTGATTACCCACGACATCGAAGAAGCGGTGTTCCTCGCCACCGACCTGATTCTGCTGGCGCCCAACCCGGGCCAGATCGTCGAGCGCCTGAGCCTGGACTTCGGCCAACGCTACGCCGCCGGCGAGTCAGCGCGAGCGATCAAGTCCGACCCGCGCTTTATCGAAACCCGTGAACACGTGCTGGGCAAAGTGTTCTCCCAACGGCAGGTGTCCGCATGAGCAGCTACGAACTCCCCGCCACCGTCGCCAAGCCGGTGGCACACGCAGTGATCCCGGTGCGTCGCAGCCTGAGCACGCGCGGGATCAGCGTGCTGACCTTGATCGCACTGCTGGCCCTCTGGTGGGCCGTGACCGCCACCGGTCTGATCGAACCGCTGTTCCTGCCGCCGCCCGCCGCCGTGCTGCAAAAAGGCTGGCTGCTGGCGACTTCGGGTTATATGGACTCCACCCTGTGGCAACACCTGGGCGCCAGCCTTGGCCGCATCGGCCTGGGCCTGGGTTTTGCAGTGCTGACCGCCGTACCCGTCGGCATTGCCATCGGCTCCAACCGTGTCGCCCGGGGCATTCTCGACCCGCTGATCGAGTTCTACCGCCCGATCCCGCCGCTGGCCTATCTGCCGCTGATCGTGATCTGGTGTGGCATCGGCGAGCTGTCCAAAGTGCTGCTGATCTACCTCGCGATCTTCGCACCGATCGCCATCGCCACCGCGACCGGCGTACGCACGGTCGACCCCGCCAAGCTGCGCGCGGCGCAATCGCTGGGGGCCACCCGCGCCCAGTTGATTCGCCATGTGATTCTGCCGAGCGCCCTGCCCGACATCCTCACCGGTATCCGTATCGGCCTGGGAGTGGGCTGGTCGACGCTGGTCGCCGCCGAGCTGATCGCCGCCACCAGCGGCCTGGGCTTTATGGTGCAGTCGGCAGCGCAGTTTCTGGTCACCGACGTGGTCGTGCTGGGGATCCTGGTGATCGCCCTGATCGCCTTCGCCATGGAAATGGGCCTGCGCGCCCTGCAGCGCAAACTGGTGCCGTGGCATGGCCAGGCACACTGAGTGAGAACCGCATGAGCAGCTTGATCGTTACCCCAATAAGCACCGCCCTGGGCGCCCAGATCAGTGGCGTCGACATCACGCAACCGCTGAACACCGAGGAGCGCGACGCCATCGAACAGGCGCTGCTGACACACTCGGTGCTGTTCTTCCGCGGCCAGGCCATCAACCCGCAGCAACAGGCGCGGTTTGCGGCGAACTTCGGTGATCTGCACATTCACCCGATCTACCCCAACGTGCCGGAACAGCCCGAAGTGCTGATCCTCGACACCGCCGTCACCGACGTGCGCGACAACGCCGTGTGGCACACCGACGTGACCTTCCTGCCCACCCCGGCCCTCGGCGCGGTGCTCAGCGCCAAGCTGCTGCCGGCGTTTGGCGGCGACACCTTGTGGGCCAGCGGGATCGCGGCCTATGAGGCACTGTCCGAGCCGTTGAAACGCTTGCTCGAGGGTTTGACGGCGACCCACGACTTCACCAAGTCGTTCCCGCTGGAACGCTTTGGCAACACCGCCGAAGACCTGGCGCGCTGGGAAGAGACCCGCAAAAAGAACCCACCGCTCTCACACCCGGTGGTGCGCACCCATCCGGTGAGTGGGCGTAAATCGTTGTTCGTCAGCGATGGCTTCACCACCAAGATCAACGAACTGGAACCGGCGGAAAGCGAGGCGATTCTCAAACTGCTGTTCGCCCACGCGACCCGACCGGAATTCACCATTCGCTGGCGCTGGCAGGAAAACGACGTGGCGTTCTGGGACAACCGCGTGACCCAGCACTACGCGGTGGATGATTACCGGCCGCAACGGCGGGTGATGCACCGGGCGACGATTTTGGGGGATGTGCCTTTCTGAGATCTCGTACAGATCGTTCCCACGCTCCGCGTGGGAATGCAGCCAAAGACGCTCTGCGTCTCAGAGCGTGACGCGGAGCGTCACAAGAGGCGTTCCCACGCAGAGCGTGGGAACGATCATCGATGACGTTATTCAGCCGTAGAAGGCTTTTCCCACAAGTTGATCCCGCCTTCCTTCGCGTACCCATCGATTTCCGCCAGTTCTTCTGCGCTGAAGCTCAAGTTCTTCAGGGCTCCGACGTTTTCGATGATCTGCTCGGGCCGGCTCGCGCCGATCAGTGCGCTGGTTACCCGTGGGTCACGCAGGGTCCAGGCCAGGGCCAGTTGGGCCAGGCTTTGGCCGCGACGCTTGGCGATTTCGTTCAGTGCGCGGGCGTGGGCGATGTTGGCCTCGGACAGGTGCTTGGCCTGCAACGAGCCACCCCCCGGGCGATTCACCCGCGAGTCGGCTGGTACGCCGTTGAGGTACTTGTCGGTCAGCACGCCCTGAGCCAGCGGCGTAAAGGCGATCACCCCGGCACCGAGTTCGTCGGTGGTGTCCAGCAGGTCTTTCTCCACCCAACGGTTGAGCAGGTTGTAGGCCGGCTGATGGATCAGCAACGGCACTTTCCACTCCTGGAGCAGCGCAGCGATTTCGCGGGTTTTCACCCCCGAATACGACGAGATCCCGATGTACAACGCCTTGCCCTGTTGCACGGCAGTGGCGAGGGCACCGGCGGTTTCCTCCAGTGGAGTGTCGGGGTCAAACCGGTGCGAATAGAAAATATCCACATAGTCCAGGCCCATGCGTTGCAAGCTCTGATCCAGGCTCGCCAGGATGTATTTGCGCGAACCGCCGCCCTGGCCATAAGGGCCCGGCCACATGTCCCAGCCGGCTTTGCTGGAGATGATCAGTTCGTCGCGGTAGTGCTTGAAGTCCTCGCGCAGCAGGCGACCGAAATTGGTCTCGGCGCTGCCGTAGGGCGGGCCGTAGTTGTTGGCCAGGTCGAAGTGGTTGATGCCCAGATCAAACGCCGTGCGCAACAGCGCGCGCTGGGTGTCGATCGGAGTGCTGTCGCCAAAGTTGTGCCACAGGCCCAGGGACAGTGCGGGTAGCACCAGCCCACTGCGGCCTACGCGGCGGTAAGGAATAGATTCATAGCGGTTTTCGGCAGCAATGTAAGTCATCGAATCCTCTCTTGAACTTAGGGCAAATAAGGCCCGGAAATAAGCTTATTCCCGAGCCTTTCAAGCAGCTGAATCGCTTAAGTATGCCGTTCCGTTCTACAGCAATTTCCTACCAGAGTGGAACGACATAGCTGACATAGAGGCGATTTTCGTCTTGTACGGTGGCACCGGTGATGTCCGGGCTCGCATGGGCATTTTTCCAGGTCACGCCCAGGCCTTTGAGGCTGCCGGTCGGTACCTGATACGCCACGGCAATGTTGCGTTCCCACTCGCTGGTGGTGCCCTGCGCGGTGCGGATGTCATCACCGTGGGCATAGGCCGCCGAGAACGACAGGCCCGTGAGCCCCAGCTTACCGAAGTCATACTTGTACTGTGCAAGCCATGTGCGCTCACCGGCGTGTTGAAATTTATTCAACTGCATGTTGGTCAGCGCTGGAGTGTCGGCGCCCGACCCCGGGCCCTGGCGGTTATCGCCGCTGTTCAAGCCAGAATCCAGGTACGGGAAGTCGCTGTCGCCGCTGTTTTTCTGGATGCCAAGGCCGATGGTGTGACCGTCCAGGCTGTAGCTCTCGAGCAAACTCGCGGTGGTCTGGTTGATGCGGCCTTTGCCCGTGCCGTCGCCGTACAAGCCGGCCGCCGCGAAGTCTTTGTCGCCGTCGGCGTTGCCGCCCACACCCAGGCTGCGGAACACCCGGATATCGGTGTCGAGGGCGCCGACCGGCAAGGCGTCATGGTGTTTGGCACCCAGGAAGAACTGCTGGTAATAATCTTCGAGGTTGGAGTACCACAGGCTCACGGTAGTGTTCTGGATACCGGTGTAATCCGCCCCGCCGAACAGGAAGCGATCGCTCTCTTTGGTGCCGCCGGCGGTGATCATGCCCTGGTCGCCGGTTTCGTTGCGAATCTTGGTCTTGAAGATATCGCCACCGGTGAAGGTGAAGTCGGTGAGGTCCTTGGACACCAGTTGCACACCGGTATTGGTCTGCTGGTACAGGCGGCCATCGGTGTTGGCCAGCACCGGGTTATTGCCGTAGAGCGTGCCGACGCGCAACTCGTCCTGGGCGAAGTGCATCTTGAAGGTCGGGCTCAGCACGCCGAACTGGTCGACCGACTTGCCGTTGTGCAGCGGGAACATGCTGCCGGGGTAGCGGCCCTGGTGATCGTGGTCGTTGAGGTCGCCGCCGGAATCCAGTTTCAAACCGTAGAACGCTTGCAGGTCCAGGCCAAAACCGACGGGCCCCTCGGTGTAGCCGGACTTGAAGTTGAACTCGAACCCCTGGCCCCAATCCCGAATGCTGTGGGCCTTGGCATTGCTGTTCACCACATCACGCCCCTGCTGGTTGAGATAGCGATTGAGCAGGGTCACATCGGCGTGGCTGTCGTCGATAAAATCGGCGTGGGCAGACAGCATAAAGCTCGCCATGGCGGCACCCACCACGGGGCTTAAAAACGTCTTCATTGGTACCGGTCTCCGTCACTGTTCTGAAATGAAAGCGTCAAACGCTTCACACAATTACGCAGTGGCCAGATGACAGTTGCGCGTCAAAACGGCGCCCCACCGAATGAAATTAACTTTAAGAAAGCCTTTAACTACGCGGGTTAGCGGGCTTTTTCGAAGACTTCGGCCAGCCAATCGACAAACACTCGCACCCTCGGCGACATGTGTCGGTTGTGCGGGTAAAGCACCGACACCGGCATGGGCGGCGGCGGTGTATCGGTGAGGATTTCGCGCATCACACCCTGCTCGATCAACTCGGCCATGCGGTAATGCGGGCACTGGATAATCCCCAATCCGGCGACCGCGCTGGCGGAGTAAATCTGCGCGCCAAATACCGACAGCGCACCCGGAATGCTCATCTCGCGCAACTGCCCGTCCACCATGAACTCGAACGGAAACAGCTTGGTGGCCGTGCGCGAAACGTAATTCACCGCACGGTGCCCACTCAGCTCCGCCAGGCTTTTGGGCTCGCCGTATTTGCGCAGGTAAGAGGCGCTGGCGCAGGTCACTTGGCGCAAGGTCGCCACGCGCCGACCGATCAACGTGGAGTCGCCCAGGCTGCCTGCGCGCAATACACAATCGACCCCTTCGGCGATCAGGTCGACAAAACGGTCGGCTTCGCTGATCGACAACTCGATCTCCGGGAAACGCGCCATGAATTCCGGCAGCGCCGGGATCAGAAAATACCGGGCCAGCGCGCCATGCACGTCCACCCGCAGACGGCCCTTGGGCGCGACCGTGCGAAACGCCAGTTCGGCCTCTTCCAGTTCCGCCAGCAATTGCACACATCGCTGGTAGTAAGCCTCGCCATCCAGGGTCGGGCGCACGCGGCGGGTGCTGCGCTCCAGCAAACGCGTGCCCAGCCAGGCTTCGAACTGGTTGAGGGTATGGGTGAGCGTCGCGCGCGGCAGGTTCAGGTCATCCGCAGCTAGAGTGAAGCTTGAGCGCTCGTAAATGCGCACAAACACCTTCATCGCTTTGACTTGATCCACGCTGCACTCCTTCCCTTTGATTGTTGGCGATTATTGAACAGTCAAGGCAACTCTGGCGCATTTATCGGCTTGGGTAAACATGTGAATCTGCTTCCACACCCAGTCACTACCCCCGAGGACTTCACACCATGACTCGTCAAGTCGCAATTATCACCGGCGCTTCCCGCGGTATCGGCGCTGTGATCGCCAAACAACTGGCCGCCGACGGTTACGCCGTGGCCATCAATTACGCCAGCAGCGCCACTGAAGCGTCGAAACTGGTGGTGGAACTGCGTCAGGCCGGCCACCAAGCCATAGCGATTCAAGGCGACGTCGCCAAACCCGCCGATATCAAGCGTCTGTTCGACGAGACCGAAACCCAGCTGGGCAAGGTCGACGTGCTGATCAACAACGCCGGCATCCTCAAGGCGCTGCCCCTGGCCCAACACAGCGACGAACTCTACGACCAGAATTTCGAGATCCACACCCGCGGCACATTCAACGCCCTGCGCGAAGCCGCCACTCGCCTGAATGACGGCGGGCGCATCGTCAACTTCTCCAGCAGCACCGTGGGCCTGAACTTCCCCGGCTACGCCGTATACATCGCCAGCAAGGCAGCGGTGGAATCCCTGACCCAGGTGTTTTCCAAAGAGATGCGTGGCCGTCGCATTACCGTCAACGCCGTCGCCCCGGGCCCTGTCGCCACCGAGCTGTTCCTGCATGGCAAAAGCGAAGAACAGATCCAGACCATGGCCAAGATGCCGCCCCTGGAACGCCTGGGCCAACCTGAAGATATCGCTCGTGTGGTGTCGTTCCTGGTGAGCCCGGCCGGTAGCTGGATCAACGGGCAAATCCTGCGCGCGAATGGCGGCCTGGTCTGAAACCCCTTGGAGGACAACCCCATGAAATCGATCGTCTTGATTACCGGCGCATCCAGTGGTTTTGGTGCACTCACTGCCCGTGCCCTGGCCGATGCCGGCCACACGGTATACGCCAGCATGCGTGAAACCGAAGGGCGCAACGCGCCGCAGGTGGCCGAGGTGCAGCGCTATGCCGAAGAACATCAAGTGGACCTGCGCAGCGTCGAGCTGGACGTCGCTTCCAGCGAGTCCGTGGACGCCGGCGTGGCCAAGGTGGTCGCCGAGTGCGGGCGCCTGGATGTGATCATCCACAATGCCGGGCACATGTCCTTCGGCCCGGCCGAAGCTTTCACACCCGAGCAGTTCGCCCAGCTGTACGACATCAACGTATTGAGTACCCAACGGGTCAACCGCGCGGCGCTGCCGTACCTGCGCAAGCAGGGCAAGGGTCTGGTGGTGTGGGTGTCTTCGAGCAGTGCCCGGGGCGGCACCCCGCCGTTTCTGGCACCGTACTTCGCGGCCAAGGCGGCGATGGATTCCCTGGCAGTGTCCTACGCCAGTGAGCTGACGCGCTGGGGCATCGAAACCTCGATCATCGTGCCGGGCGCGTTCACCAAAGGCACCAACCACTTCGCCCACTCCGGCAAACCTGCCGACCAGCCGCGCGTGAGCGAGTACCAGGACGGCCCTTACGCCGGTGTGGCGGACGCCGCGCTGCAAGGTCTTGCGGCCCTGGAACCGGCGGATGCGGATGTGGGTGAAGTGGCCAAGGCCATCGTCGAGATCGTCGACCTGCCGTTCGGCACCCGGCCTTTCCGGCGGCATATCGACCCCTCTGAAGACGGCTGCGAAATCGTCAACGGCGTGGCCGACCGCGTGCGTGCCGAGCTGTTCTGGAAAGTCGGCCTGCAAGACTTGCTCAAGCCGGTCACTCAGTGATCAATGGAGGCGTGCGATGAAGCTGCTGATCCCTGCACTCGCTCCGCTCTACCGCCTCGCCGAGCCCCTGGCCTTCGCGCTGTTGCGCGCAGGCTTCGGGGTGATCATGGTGACCCACGGCCTGCCCAAGCTGCTGGGCACCGCCCACGGGTCGATGGCGGATCCCATGGCGGCCTCGATCAACCTGATCCAGAACCGCCTGCATCTACCGGAGCCCGAGCTGATCGGGCTGCTGGTGGCCTTGCTCGAATCCGGCGGCGGGCTGCTGTTGATCATCGGCCTGGGCACACGACTGATCGCCGCGCTGATCACCGTGCAGATGCTGACCATCGCCTGGTTGCTGGGCCCGACCTGGCCGTGGATCGACCGTGGCATCGAATACCCGGTGTTGATGGCGCTGCTATCGTTCTACCTGGCGTTTCGTGGCGCGGGGCGTTATTCGCTCGACCGGGCATTGGGAAAGGAGCTCTGAAAATGCACACCACCCTGGTGATCACCGCAGGCCTGATGCTGCTGACGCTGATGCTGTTTATCGGGCAGAAGCTCGGCGTGAGCCGCAATGGGCTGGCCTATAGTTTTGTCGGCATCTGGCTGGTGGCGGCGGTGGTCAACGGCGCGGTGGGCGTGATCACCGCCGGCCAGCCCCTGATGACGGAGCTGGTGATCGGCAGCGTGGTGTTCGGCACGCCACTGGTGGCGCTGGCCCTGTTCATCAGGGCCTGAGCCTCACCGCACTAGGTGCAGAAACTGCAAGTGCCGCTCGTACTGATCGAGGATGTCGTTGATGATCTGCTCCTTGGTGTAGCCCACCAGGTCATAGTCCTGGCTGCCCTCGCTCAAGTGCACTTCCGCACGGTAGTAACGGCGGTTGTTGATCTCTTTGGAACCCATGCCGCCCCGGGCGAACGACGGCGTGAAGTAACCGCGCATTTGCACCTGATACACGAACGGATGCTCCTCGCCGTGGCCGATTTCCAGGCTGACGCTGTCATTGGCCGGGTCGGGCTGTGTGATCACATTCAGGCCCTTCTCGACAAACACCGCCGTCACCTCTTCGATTGCCGGGCGCACCGTCGAATCGAGGAAGCGGTACACCTCATCCCGCGACGGAAAATGCACTGCCTGGCTCAGACGCTGACGCCAGCCGCCACGCCCCTTGCGCGCCGCAGAAATCGGCGCCAGCGAATGCAATTGGGCAATCTGCTTCTGCGACTCCAGGTAGAACGCCTTGTGCAGTCCCCACATCATCAGCAGCAGAATCATCGAGAACGGCAGCGAAGTCAGCACCACCGCAGACTTGAGCGAGTCGATGCTGCCCGCGAACAACAGCGCACTGGTGACCAGCGCGGTCATCGCGCCCCAGAACACCCGCAACCACTTCGGCCCGTCTTCGTCGGCGTTGCCGCCCTTCGACGATAGCGTCGACAGCACCACGGTGCCGGAGTCGGCCGACGTCACGAAAAACACGAAGCTGATAAACACTGTGACGGCGATGACCGTCTTGCTCCACGGGTAGGTTTCCAGCAGCAGATAAAGACTCATCGACGGATCGTCGATGGCCGATTGACCCAGCGCGACCAGGCCATGGTTGAGCACTTGATCGATGGCGCTGTTGCCGAAGATCGACATCCACGCCAGGGTGAAACCCAACGGGATCAGCAACACGCCGAACACGAACTCGCGGATGGTCCGGCCTCGGGAAATACGCGCGATGAACAGGCCCACGAACGGCGACCACGCGATCCACCAGGCCCAGTAGAACACCGTCCAACTGCCCAGCCAGTCGCTGGGTTTGTCATAGGCGTAGACGTCGAAGCTTTTGGTCGGCAGCGCGCCGAGGTAGTCGCCCAGGTTTTGGATCAGGGTGTTGAGCAAATGCTGGGTGGGCCCGGCGAACAGCACGAACAGCAACAACGCGCAGGCCAGCAGCATGTTGATGTCGGACATCACCCGTACGCCCTTGTCGACCCCGGAAACGGCCACCAGGATCGCCGCGCCCATCATCAGCGTGATCAGGCCGACCTGAATCCACTGGGTGTGCGCCACGCCGAACAGGTAATCGAGACCGGAGTTGAGGTGCAGCACGCCGAAGCCCATGTCGGCCCCCAGACCGAACACCGTGGCGATGATGCCGAAGCCATCCACCGCATAACCGATGGGCCCGTTGATGCGCTTGCCGATCAGCGGGTACAACGCCGAACGCAACGCCAGCGGCAGGTTATGCCGGTAGGCGAAATACGCCAGGGCCATGCCGACAAACGCAAACACACCCCAGCCATGCAGGCCCCAGTGCAGAAACAGAATCTGCATGCCCTGGCGCGCCGCTTCGGCGGTCATCGGCGCACCTTGGGGCGGCTGCACCAGGTGGGTCAAAGGCTCGGACACGCAAAAGAAAAACAGCGTGATGCTGATCCCGGCGGCGAACAGCATGCCGGCCCAGGACAGGTAACTGAATTCGGGCTCGTCGTGGTCGGCACCGAGTTTTATCTTGCCGTAGCCCGATAACGCGGTGACCACCACGAAGACCAGATACAGGGTCATCGCCAGCATGTAGTACCAGCCGACCGTGTTGGCCGCCCAGTTTTGCGCGGCCAACAGCCAGGCACCGGCCTGCTGTGGAATCGCGATGACCGTAACGCCGAACAGCAGAATCAGCGTGGCGGCGAAGTAAAACACCGGTGCATTCATGCGCACCAGGCCGCTGGAAGGGGGAGACGATGCACTCATGAACGATGCACCCCGGGGGTGGGAAATGGGGCTGTAAATAACGGACTCAGCAAAGGTAAGCCTCCTGTTGTGAGCGGGCAGCGAACCACCGATTTAACTTGAACGAGCATTCAAGTTAAACATGGATGGGCGGTTTTGGACTAATCGCAGGGCTGAGTGGTAGGTAATTCCTACACTAGCTCAAGGAAGGGTATGACGGATTAGGATGGCAAATCGTTCAGCGACTTCGGTGTGAAACGCTCACAAACTTGTAGGAGCTGGCTTGCCTGCGATAGCGCTGGATCAGTCAGCACATCACTGGCTGAAAGACCGCTATCGCAGGCAAGCCAGCTCCCACATTGGATCGTTTCCACACAGAGTGGAACGATCGGTCATCAAGACAATTGCTCCCACATTGGGCCGTGTTCGACTTATTTTTGCGTGCCGTCATCGTGCTGCAGGTTCGCCTGGGTGATGTTCGCCCCCGCCGGCACGCTGCGCGTCAGCCACACGTTGCCGCCGATGGTGGAGCCCTTGCCGATGGTGATGCGCCCCAGTATCGTCGCTCCGGCGTAGATCACTACATCGTCTTCAACAATAGGGTGGCGCGGGTGGCCCTTCTGCAATTGCCCGTCTTCATCCGCCGGGAAGCGCTTGGCGCCCAGCGTAACGGCCTGATAAATGCGCACGCGCTCACCGATGATCGCGGTTTCGCCAATCACCACACCGGTGCCATGGTCGATGAAGAAACTCGGGCCGATCTGCGCACCCGGGTGAATGTCGATACCGGTGGCCGAGTGGGCGATTTCCGCGCTGATGCGGGCCAACAGCGGCAGACCCGCACGGTACAAGTGGTGGGCAAGGCGATGGTGGATCACCGCCAGGATCCCCGGATAGCACAGCAGCACCTCATCCACGCTGCGCGCCGCCGGATCGCCGTGGTAGGCGGCCAGCACGTCGGTATCCAACAGGCTGCGCAGGGATGGCAAGGCCAGGGCAAAATCCTGGATCAGGCGGATGGCATGGGCGTCGACGGCGCTGTCATCCTGGCCGCTCTGGCGCGCGGCGTAGCGCAGTTCCAGGCGTGCCTGGACGAGCAGCGCGTTCAATGCCACGTCCAGGGTGTGGCCGACGTAAAAATCCTCACTTTCTTCACGCAGGTCCACCGGCCCCAGGCGCATGGGGAACAGCGCGCCGCACAGGGCTTCGAGAATCTGCGCCACGGCTTCGCGCGACGGCAGCTCACGGCCACCATGCTCGCCGCTCAACCGGCCATTGCGCGTGCGCCACTGGTCCCGGGCGCTGCGCAGCTGGCTGACGATGGTCTGCAATTGCCAATGACTGGAACGCTCACTCACGGTCTTCACTCCTGACGAAATGGCCATCACTTTACGGTATGAGCCTTCCCCGCCCTTAAGAACCAATGGTGTGATGCTAAGAACCTGTCGGCATAAGCGATTGACGGTTGCCCGATGAAAAGTGCCTGCCTATAGTCGCCCCATCACTTATTACCCGTGCGTAGCCATGATCAAACGACAGCTCGACCGCTTTAACCGTCTGGAAATGCTGGGCGGTGCCACTGCCCTGGAAAAACTCGAGCGGCTGTCGGCCTGGCTGGACAGGGACATTTACGTCAAGCGCGACGACACCACACCGCTGGCCATGGGCGGCAACAAGCTGCGCAAACTCGAATACCTGGCCGCCGATGCCATCGCCCAGGGTGCCGACACCCTGGTGACCGCCGGTGCGATCCAGTCCAATCACGTGCGCCAGACCGCCGCCCTGGCCGCCAAGCTCGGCCTGGGCTGCGTTGCCCTGCTGGAAAACCCCACCGGCACCGAAGACCCCAACTACCTGGGCAACGGCAACCGCCTGCTGCTGGAGCTGTTCGACGCCAAGGTGGAATTGGTGGAAAACCTCGACAACGTCGACGAGCAACTCAATGCCCTCGCCGACCGTCTGCGCAGCAACGGCAAGAAGCCGTACCTGGTCCCCATCGGCGGCTCCAACGCCCTCGGCGCCCTGGGTTATGTGCGCGCCGGCCTGGAACTGGCCGGGCAGATCGAAGACAGCGGCATCGAGTTTGCCGCCGTGGTGCTGGCGTCCGGCAGCGCCGGCACCCACAGCGGCCTGGCCCTGGCCTTGAGCGAAGCACTGCCGAACCTGCCGGTGATCGGCGTGACGGTATCGCGCACCGACGAAGCCCAGCGCCCGAAAGTGCAAGGCCTGGCCGAACGCACCGCCGAGTTGCTGGGGGTGGAGATTCCCGAGGCCTTCAAGGTGATCCTGTGGGACGAATACTTCGGCCCGCGCTACGGCGAACCCAATGCCGGCACCCTGGCGGCGGTCAAGCTGCTGGCCAGCCAGGAAGGCTTGTTACTGGACCCGGTCTACACTGGCAAGGCCATGGCCGGACTGCTGGATGGCTTGGGACGTCAGCGATTCGAAGACGGCCCGATCATTTTCCTGCACACCGGCGGGGCACCGGCGTTGTTTGCCTATGACTCGGTGTTCAACTGAATAAACGCGGATAAAAATGTGGCCGCTGGCGTGTGTGGGAGCTGGCTTGCCTGCGATAGCGGTCTATCAGCGAGCAATGTACTGACTGGTCC
>NZ_JBSVWB010000015.1:0-114554 GCF_054071795.1 Pseudomonas sp. SDO5271_S396 | reverse complement strand
GCCTGGTTTCAGGGCCGCTTTGCGCCCCAGCGCGGGCGGTGCGACGATTCGACAAGCCTGCTCACCACAGTGGTATTTGCTCAACACCACAAAGGTATTGGCTTACCTCCACAAAAAAACGGTTTGCAACAAGGAAATCGGCCCACCGCAGCGTCAGACCTTGAACTGGCGCAGCAACCCATCAAGCTGTTCGCTCAAACCGCGTAACTGGCTGCTCGCCGCGCTCGACTGTTCCGCCGCCAGCGCGGTGCTGTGGGACAACCCTGCCGCCTGGGTGACGTTCTGGTTGATGTCCTCCACCACGTGGGCCTGTTGCAGGGTGGCGCTGGCGATGGAGGCGTTCAGGCCGTTGAGGTTGCGCAGGGCCTGGCCGATGGCGTTGAGGCTGGCGCCTGCCTGGCCGGCTTGTTCGATGGTCAGTTGCGAGGCGCTGTGGCTGTCGCTGATCACCTTTACCGCCGCTTCCGAGTGACCTTGCAGCCGTTCGATCATCACCTGGATCTCGGCGGTGGACTTCTGTGTGCGCTGGGCCAGCAGGCGCACTTCATCGGCCACCACGGCAAAGCCGCGGCCCTGTTCACCGGCGCGTGCGGCTTCGATGGCGGCGTTGAGGGCCAGCAGGTTGGTCTGGTCGGCAATGGAGCGGATCACTTCCAGCACTCCGCCGATCTGCGTGCTTTCGCTGGAGAGGGTGCGGATCACTTCCACGGCCTGGCTGATGGTGCCGGACAGTTGGTCGATCTGTTGCAGGCTGCCGTCGATGTTCACCTGGCCCTGTTGCGCCTGGGCCTGGGCATCACGCATTTCGCTGGCAGCCTGTTCGGCGTTTTTCGCCACGTCCTGCACGCCGTAGGTCACTTCGTTGATCGCCGTGGCTACCAGTTCCATTTGCTGAGACTGCTGCTGACTGCGGTCATGGGCCTGGGTGGCGTTGTTGCCCAGTTCCAGGGACGACTGGCCCAATGCCGTGGCGCAGACCTGCAATTGACTGACCACCTGGCGCAGCTTGGCGGTGAAACTGTTGAAATGCCGGGACAGCTGGGTGACTTCGTCCTGGCCGTGGGTGTCGAGGCTGCGGGTCAGGTCGCTTTCGCCGCTGGCGATATTGCCCATGGCATTCACCGCCGCCTGCAACGGGCGCACGATGCTGCGGGCGATCAGCGTCACCAGCAGCGCCATTACCACCGCGATGCCCAGGCCGATGAATGACGCTTTCCACACCTGGCCGTTGAACTCGGCCTGCACATCGTCGACATACACGCCAGAGCCGATGATCCAGCCCCAGGGTTCGAACAGTTGGATATACGAGGTTTTTTCTACCGGCGCTTCGGCGCCCGGCTTCGGCCAACGATAGTTGACGATGCCCGCGCCCTTGGCCTTGGCCAGGATCACGAACTCGTTGAACACCGCAAAACCGTCCGGGTCGCGGATCGCCGAGAGGTTCTGGCCGTCGAGTTTGGGGTTGGCCGCGTGCATGATCATCACGGGCGTCAGGTCGTTGATCCAGAAATAGTCGTCATGGTCGTAGCGCAAGCCGCGCACCACGCTCAGGGCCTGCTTTTGCGCGGCTTCGCGGGTGAGTACGCCGGTCTTCTCCAGGTTCTGGTAGTAGGCCAGCACGCCGCTGGCGGTCTGCACCACATGCTGGGTCTGCTGGCGTTTGGCCTGGTAGAGATCGCCGTGGATCTGCTGGAGCATCAACAGGCCCAGGGTCAGCAGCATCAACACGGCGACTATCAGGATCAGCCAGAGGCGGCGGCTGATCGACATACTGCGCAAACTGTTCATCGTCCTGTCACTCCGTGTTTTTTATAATTGTGGGTGCTGCATCGACATTTCCGGCTTGTCTGATAGGCTTTCGGCCTGAAATCGCAAAACCTGAGTACTGCCTGATTTTTCACATGATTTTTGCAGTGCGGCGTTGATCATCAACACCGGGCCTCAGTGCGCTCGCCATCAATGAATCGTTCGAAACACGCATGACCCTTGGGAGAAACATGGATATTTGGACCGCCATTCAGGCATTGATTCTGGGCGTTGTGGAAGGGCTGACCGAGTTTCTGCCGATCTCCAGTACCGGCCACCAGATCATCGTCGCCGATTTGCTTGATTTCACCGGCGATCGCTTCAACGCTTTCAATATCATCATTCAGCTGGGCGCGATCCTGGCGGTGGTCTGGGAATTTCGGCGCAAGATCATCGACGTGGTCATCGGTTTGCCGACCCAGCGCAAGGCTCAGCGGTTTACCGTCAATCTGCTGATCGCGTTCCTGCCGGCGGTGGTGCTGGGGGTGATCTTCGCCGACGTGATCCACCATTACCTGTTCAACCCGATCACCGTGGCCACTGCGCTGGTGGTGGGCGGCATCATCATGCTGTGGGCCGAGCGTCGCGAGCATACGGTGCATGCCGAAACCGTCGATGACATCACCTGGAAAGATGCGCTCAAGGTCGGCCTGGCCCAGTGCCTGGCGATGATCCCGGGCACCTCGCGTTCAGGCTCGACCATTATCGGCGGCCTGCTGTTCGGCCTGTCGCGCAAGACCGCCACCGAGTTTTCGTTCTTCCTGGCGATGCCGACCATGGTGGGTGCGGCGGTGTACTCGGGCTACAAGTACCGTGACCTGTTCCAGCCATCCGACCTGCCGGTATTCGTGATCGGCTTCGTCACCTCGTTTATCTTCGCCATGATCGCGGTCAAGGGCTTGCTCAAGTTCATCGCCAGCCACAGCTATGCGGCGTTCGCCTGGTACCGGATTGCGTTCGGCCTGCTGATCCTGGCCACCTGGCAGTTCGGCTGGATCGACTGGGCGGCGGCCAAGGCATGAGTGTTCAGCACCCGCGCCTGAAGCTCGCGCTGTTTGTGCTGCTGTGCGCGGCGCCGCTGTTGGGCTCGGCGTTGCTCTGGCATCGCGGCGAAACGCCGATCCCGCTGGCGGCCTACGGGGTGGTCAGCGTCGTGGCGTTTCTGATGTACTGGAACGACAAGCGCAAGGCCCAGACCGAAGGCCGCCGCACCCCGGAAAACATCCTGCACGCCGTCGAGCTGGCAGGCGGCTGGCCGGGCGCATTGATCGCTCAGCAAGTGTTCCGGCACAAGACACGCAAGGTGTCGTATCAAGTGCTGTTCTGGGTGATCGTGCTGTTGCACCAAGTGTTCTGGCTCGACCAGCTGTTCCTCGGCGGTACGCTGCTGTCAGTCCTCTAACAGCAACCCGATTTGCGTGCGCTTGGGCAGCTTGCTCACCACCAATTGGTGGGAGCGCTGCAACAGGCCACGCAGTTCCTCGGCGCCCAGCGGGTAGGGCGTGTTCATGATCACCCACTGCGCCCGTGCCAGATAAGGCGCCGGGTGGATGCCAGGGCGGTCCACGTGGCCGAGGAACAGCTCCTTGTCGACCTTGAACGCCAGCGAGTCGCCGCGCAGGCCCTGCAAGGCGAACATCTTGTTGCCGGCAATCGAGAACACGCGCACGCCGCCCCATTTGTAGTCTTCCCGGGCACCGGGCAGGCTCAGGCAGAAGGCGGCGACCTGGGCTTCGGTCAGGCTCATAACAGGCGATCTCCACAGCCTTTGAAGGCTTCTTCCAGGTAGTCGATCCACGCGCGAATGGCCGGCAGCACACCACGGCGATGCGGGTAGACCGCTTGCAGCCAACCACCCGGCAAGGACCATTCGGGCAACAGTTGCACCAGCTCGCCACTGGCCAATTCGTCTTCGCAGTACAGCATCGGCAGTACGGTAAAACCCAGGCCCCTGAGGGCGCAGGTTTTACGCACGATGAAATCGTCGATCCCCAGGCGTGCCTCCATCGACAGGTCCACGGCGTTGCCTTGGGTGTCCAGCAGACGCAGGTGCACCAGGCGATCGGCCTCCAGGGCGCCAAGCATCGGCAGTTGCTTGAGGTCGTCGAGGGTCTGCACGGGGCGCCCCTTGAGGAATTCCGGGCTGGCCACCAGGATGGTCTGCGCCGGCCGCAGGCGTTTGGTCACCAGCAACGGGTCTTCGTCACCGGACTCGCGTACCCGCAAGGCCACGTCGATGCCCTCGGCCACCAGATCGACGCGCCGGTTGACCAGGGTCATCTCCAATTGCACGTGAGGGTGGGCGGCAAGGAAGTCGGCGACCATGTTCGGCAGCATGTGCTGGGCCATGCCCACCGGACAGCTGACCCGCAGCCGTCCGCGTGGTTCGCTGGACATGCTGGCGACGGCCTCATCGGCCATTTCCGCTTCCAGCAGCATGGCCTGGCAGTGGCGCAGGTAACGCTCGCCGACGGCGGTGAGGGTCAACTGTCGCGTGGTGCGTTGCAGCAGGCGTGCGCCCAGGCGCTCTTCCAGCTCGGCGATGCGGCGCGACAATCGCGACTTGGGAATGCCCAGCAGGCGGCCGGCCGCGGCGAAACCGCCGGCTTCGACCACCTTGGCGAAATAGTAGAGGTCGTTGAGGTCTTGCATGGTTGCATCTCAAAAAGCGTAGGCGCGAACGGGCGCGCGAAAGACCCTAACGATAACGCAGCGCGCGGGGTTTATCGCAGCGTTATCGGGTTTTTCACGCGCCCGTTCGCGCCTGCCGATCAGTGAGGTGCTTAGAACTGCGCGCCGGCCATCAGCACATATTTCACATGCACGTACTCTTCGATGCCGTAGTAACTGCCTTCACGGCCATAACCGGACTGCTTGATGCCGCCAAACGGGACCGATGCGGTGCCCACCGAGCCCGAGTTGAGGATCACCATGCCGGCTTCCAACTGGCGCGACAGGCGCAGCGAGCGGCCCAGGGCGCTGGTGTAGGCGTACGCCACCAGGCCGACTTCGGTCTGATTGGCGCGGGCGATCACTTCCGCTTCGTCCTTGAACGAATAGATGGCGAACACCGGGCCGAAGATCTCCTGGGTGGCCAACGGTGAATCATCGGTCAGGTCTGTCAGCACGGTGGGCTCATAGAACAGACCACCCCTGGCGTGGGGTTTGCCGCCCATCAACACCGTGGCGCCGGCGGCCCGGGCCTGTTCCACCAGGCTTGCAACCTTGTCGAAGCCCATTTGATTGACCAGGGGCCCCACCACAAAGTCTTCACGCAGGCCCTGATCCACCTCGATATTGGTCACGGCGTGTTTCACGCGCTTGATGAAGTCTTCAAGGATGCTGTGCTGCACAAAGATCCGGTTCGGCGAAATGCATACCTGGCCGGAATTGCGCAGCTTGGCGCTGACCAGGCCTTTGACCGCTTCCTCGATGTTGGCGTCCTGGAACACGATAAAGGGCGCGTTGCCCCCCAATTCCAGGGTCATTTTCTTGATGGTCGCCGCGCATTGCGCCGCCAGCAACTTGCCAACACCGGTGGAGCCGGTGAACGAGATCTTGCGGATGCGTGGGTCGCTGGTGAGGATCTGGCCGATTTCCTTCGGATCACCCACCACCACTTCCAGAACGCCGGGCCCGATGCCGGCCTTGCGTGCGTATTCCAGCAGTTTGAAGGCGGTGAGTGGCGTGTCTTCGGCGGGTTTGATCACCATGGTGCAGCCGGCGGCCAGGGCCGTGGCCACTTTGCGGGTGATCATCATGAACGGGAAGTTCCAGGGCGTGATGGCCGCGACCGGGCCGATGGCTTCCTTGGTCACCACCACGTTGGCGTTGCGGTCGTGGGTGGGGATGGTGTCGCCGTACACGCGCTTGGCTTCTTCGGCGTACCACTCGATGAAGCCCAGGCCGTAATCGATTTCGCCACGGGCTTCACTGAGGCATTTGCCGTTTTCGCGGCAGAGCAGTTCGGCGAAGGCTTCCTTGTCGGCTTTGACGCTGTCGTGCCAGCGTCGCAGGATATCGCTGCGCTCCTTGGCGAGTTTGCCGGACCATTCGGGGAAGGCGGCGCAGGTGCGGTCGACGGCAGCCTTGACGTCGCTGGCGGTATTGAAGGCAACGCGGTCGATTTCTTCGCCGGTGGCGGGGTTGTAGACGATAAGCATGAGAAAGTCTCCGTGGGCTGAAAGTGCTGTTTCAGGCTACGGAAGACGGGCGTTTCGGCGAATATCCATTCCAATGTGCTGATTGCCTATTCCTATGAGCACGTAGCAGCAGGTACTTTTGCGCGGTACCGTGCCGTTTTCGCAGGAGCCACGAACCATGGGCCGTACCGAACGAATCATCGAATTGATGGGCCGCCTGGCGCCTGTCGAAGGCTATAACCTCACGGCATTGGACGATGTGCGCTTCCTGCGCTCCAACCGCCCATTGCACCGGGTACCGGTGCTGTACGACCCGGGCATCGTGATCGTCTGCCAGGGGAGCAAGCGCGGCTACCTGGGTGACGAGACTTACTTGTACGACGCCCAGCATTACCTGGTGGTGTCGGTGCCGGTGCCGTTCACCATGGAGACCGAGGCCAGCGAAGCCGAGCCGATGCTGGCGGTGTACCTGCGGCTGGATTTCACCCTGGCGGCGGAACTGATGGTGGCGCTGGATGACTTCCCCGAATTGGCCGAGGCACGGCCTCGGGGCATGTATTCCTCGCCGATGGATGACAAGCTCAGTGAGTCACTGTTGCGCTTCCTGGAAGCCATGAGCGTGCCGATGGACGCGCAGATCCTCGGGCCGACGCTGATGCGCGAGATCTATTACCGGATCATCACCGGCGAACAGGGCGGTTCGATGCGTGCCGCGCTCAATCGTCAGGGGCAGTTCGGCAAGGTGGCGCGGGCGATTCGCAAGATTCACGGCTGCTATCACCAGCACCTCGACGTGGAAGAACTGGCGCGGGAGGCGATGATGAGTGTGCCGAGTTTCCATGCGCACTTTCGCACGGTCACCGACACTTCGCCGATGCAGTACCTCAAATCCACACGCCTGCACCAGGCGCGCCTGCTGATGCTGCGCAGCGACATCACCGCCGCCACGGCCTGCATGAAAGTGGGCTATGAAAGCGCCTCGCAGTTCAGTCGCGAGTTCAAGCGCTTCTTCGGGCGTACGCCTCAGGAAGAGATCCAGTGGATGAAGCGTACCTATGCGTTGCCCGCTCCTACGACGTCGTCGATTTACGTGTCATCCCACTGAGCAGGGTGATCAGCAACGCGGTACCGGCAAAGGCGACGCCGGTCAGTGCCTGGCCCTGCTAGCCGAAATGCTCGGAGGCAAAGGCGCCCGACGCCGAACCCAAGGCGCCGCCGATGAAGTAGACCACCATGAACACCGTGTTCAGGCGGCTGGTGGCCGAAGGTTCCAGGGCCAGCACGCGGGTCTGGTTGGCCAGTTGGTTGATACGGTTGCCCAGGTCCAGGAAGGTTGCAGCCACCAGGAGCGGCAGCCACCAGCCTCGCGGGCCGAAGGCAAAGATCAGCACGAACGCCAGCAGCACGGTGCCGATACCCACCCATTCCAACAGTTGGCGGTGGCGTCGGGTCTGGTCGCCGATGGTGGAGGCGCAGAGAATACCGACGATGGCCGAGAGCCCCAGCAACCCTGCCTGGGCGCTGGAGAATCCGTAGGGCGGTGCGGCCAGCAGCGCCGCCATCGAACCCCAGAACACGTTGAGTGCGCCAAACACCAGGCCGGCCTTGAGCGCTGACTGACGCAGGGTCGGGTACTGCGTCGCCAGGCCCCACAGTGACTTGAGCAAGGCGCCGTAGGCCAGCTTGCTGGTCGACACCGAAACCGGCATGCGCGTCAGAATCGCCAGGAACAGCAGCACATCCAGTGCCGCCGCCACGGCGAACATGCCGCGCCAGCCGAGCCAGCCACTGACCACGCCGCTGACCGTACGGGCGAGCAGGCCGCCGGCAGACAGGCCGCTGACCATCAGGCCAAGCACCGCGCCTTTTTGCAGGGGATCACTGAGGTCGGACGCCGCTGGAATGATCACCTGGGCACTGATGCCGGACAGGCCCAGCAGCACGCTGGCCACCAGCAGCAGGGAATAGGAGGGCGCCGTGGCCGACGCCAGCAAACTGATGAAGTTGAGGCACAGCACGGCGAGGATCAGCGTGCGCCGACTGATGCGGTCGCCCAATGGCACGAACAGCAACAGTCCGCAGGCGTAGCCGAGTTGGGTCAACATCGCGATCTGCCCGACATGGGCGGTGGAGACATCGAACGTATTGGCGATCAGCGGCAACATCGCCTGGTTGTAGTAGATCGTTGCCACGGAAAATCCGCAGCAGATGGCGAGGATCAGCGTCAGGCCCTTGGTCAGGGCGGGGGAGTGTGGGGGCATGGTGCGCTCGAAGGCTGTCGGTTCTGCGGCGAGGATGAAGCGAACCGCAGGTGAAATCCAGCGTCTCATAGGATTGGGCAATAACCCGGCACGATCCGTACAGGCTGAGCTAACATTGTCCCACCAGCGGGACAAATAATCGCATTTGAGCCCTCTAATCGACGATTGATGCTGCCTGTAGCATTAGCCTCACTTGATCGCCTTGCCGCGATCCTCACTTGGAGAACCGCATGAAACTGTTGCATATCGATTCCAGCATCCTCGGCGACAACTCGGCTTCCCGTCAGCTCAGCGCTGGCGTGGTCAAGGCCTGGCAAGCGGCGCAACCGAGTGTGGAAGTGACCTACCGCGACCTGGCGGCTGAAGACATCAGCCACTTTTCCGGCCTGACCCTGGGTGCCCTGGGCACTGCCGCCGAGCTGCGTGATGCGGTGCAGAAGCACGAAGCCGAACTGAGCGCAAAATCGTTGGCCGAGTTCATCGCCGCTGACGCCGTGGTGATCGGTGCGCCGATGTACAACTTTTCGGTGCCGTCCCAGCTCAAGGCGTGGATTGACCGCATCGCCGTTGCCGGTCAGACCTTCCGCTACAGCGAAGCCGGCCCGGAAGGCCTGTGCGGTGGCAAGAAGCTGATCATCGTCTCCACCGCCGGCGGCCTGCATGCCGGTCAACCGAGCAATGTGGGTCACGAAGATTACCTGAAGCTGATGTTTGGCTTCCTGGGCATCACCGACATTGAGTTCGTTCGCGCCCAGGGCCTGGCCTACGGTGAAGAAGTGCGCAACAAGTCCCTGAACGACGCCAACGTAGTCATCAACGAACAATTGTTCAACGCCGCGTAAGGCTTGTGTAAATTTCGCCGCTGCCCGGTTTCAATCTGAAGCCGGGCGCCTAAACTCTGCAGTCTGATCACCTGAAAGTGATCGGAGTGCGGAGTTTTTTCGTTTACCCGCTGTCTTTACCTTGGCCCAGGTTATGCACGCATGGGTTTATCACCCGGTGCGAGCGCCCAGACCATGGACTTTTCCCATAGACATGCCGGCTTTTACGCAGCAAAGGTGGACATCCTCATGATGCGTCTTTGTGCAGTTGTGGTTCTTTTCCTGCTCGGTGGCCTGATTTCAGTGCAGGCCGCACCCGCGCCGCACCCGCACTGGAGCGTGGGTTTTCATCGCATGATGTTCCTCGACCCGCTCGACCTGCAGCCGATGAAAGCCATCGCGTTCTACCCGTCCACCGATGTCGGTCACACCACCCAACTGGGCGCCTACCACGTCGCCGCCACCGAAGATGCCAAGGTCGCCATTGGCCGCTTCCCCATGCTGATGCTGTCCCACGGCAACACCGGTACGCCACTGGCCCTGCATGATCTGGCCACATCCCTGGCGCGCAAGGGGTTTGTGGTGGTGGCGGTGCTGCACCCCGGTGACAACTACAAGGATCACAGCCGCCTGGGCACGGTGAGCAACCTGTATGGGCGTCCTATCCAGATTTCCGAAGCCATCACCGCCACGCTGGGCGACCCGATGCTGTCGCCGTTCGTCAACGTCGATCAGGTCGGTGTCATTGGCTATTCGGCCGGAGGCGAAACCGCGTTGATCCTGGCCGGCGCCAAGCCTGACTTCGACCGGTTGCGCCGCTATTGCCAGGAGCGTCCGGAGGACCGCGATGCCTGCACCACCAAGGGCGAGCTGGTGGTGGACCGTGATGACCTGCAGCCACAATCCGACCCGCGCATCCACGCGCTGATGCTGATGGCGCCGTTGAGCCTGATGTTCGGACGTCACACCCTGGCCGACGTGCATGTGCCGGTGCTGCTCTACAGTGGTGACGGCGACAAACTGGTGGCGGTAGACAAGAACGCTGCGGCGCTGGCGCGCAAGCTGCCGGAACCGCCGGATTTCAAATTGCTGGCGGGGGCCGGGCACTTCGTGTTCATGGCGCCGTGCGACAGTGATCAGTTGATAGCGATGCCGGCGATCTGCACCGATGCCGATGGTGTTGATCGCGAGGGCATCCACCGTGATCTCGTGTCTGAAGCCGGGCGTTTCTTCAGCCACAGTCTGGGTCAATCCACCCGTGCCGGGTTGCAGACCGCCGATCAGTAGGCGCGGCGTTTGAGCAGCATCGTCAGGCTCAGTGCCGCGACGGATAACAGCGCAGCACAGAAAAAGATCCAGCCATAGCCGAGGTTCAGCGCTACGGCGCCCATCAACGGTCCGGCAATCGCCAGGGCCAGGTCAAAAAACACCGCATACGCACTCAATCCTGCACCCCGGCTGCTGTTGGGCACCTGCTTGATCGCTTCCACACCCAGTGCCGGATAGACCAGCGACAAACCAAAACCGGTCAGCCCGGCACCGATCAACGCGACGCCGGTGGAGGGTGCCAGCCACAGCAGGGTCAGGCCGAGGGTTTCGATGCTCATGCAGGCAATCGCCGCGCGGAAACCGCCAAAGCGGCTGATGGCCGAGATGAATACCAGCCGCGACAGGATAAAACACACGCCGAATACCGTGAGGCAGTAGGCCGCGCCGGCCCAGCCCCGATTGAGGTAGTAGAGGGTAATGAAAGTGGTGAGGGTGCCGTAGCCGATGGAGGCCAGGCACAGGCTGGTGCCGAACGGTGCGATGCGACCGAACACCGCCCAGAACGGCAAGCGTTCGCCACGCACCACCGGCACCGACGGTTTGTTGCGGATCAGCACCAGCCCCAAAGCGGCCAGCACTGACAGCGCAATGCCAAGGCTGGTGTAGCCGTACTCGGCGACCATCACCACGCCGAGTGGTGCGCCAATGGCGATGGCACCATAGGATGCAATGCCGTTCCACGAAATCGAGCGCGCGGTGTGTTCGGCGCCGACCTGGCCCATGCACCAACTGATGGTGCCGACGCCGATCAGCCCCTGGGCCACGCCCAGCAGCAAGCGCCCGACGATCAGAATGCCCAGGCTCAGTGTCGGCAGGCTTTGCACCAGCGTGGCGAAAAACGTCAGTACGCCGCTGATCAGGATGCCGGCCAGGCCCAACACGATGGCGCGCTTGGTGCCCACGTTGTCCGACATGCGCCCGGCCATGGGGCGGCTGAGCAGGGTAGCGAGGTATTGCGAACCGATGGTCACGCCGGCCACTACCGCGCTGAAGCCCAGTTGCTCATGCACATAGCCAGGGATCACCGCGATCGGCAGGCCGATGCAGATAAAGGCGATGAAGGTGTAGAAGACGATGGAGACGATCTGCAGGGTGATCGACAGGGAGCTGGGGGTGGCGGCAGGCATGGGCACTCGTTCGCGGGCGGGCGGTGAGGGCATCATGGCAAGGGCTCGAGGGAAAAGAAAGCAGGCTAACTACTTTATCTGATGAGCAGGTCTGTCTTGGACAACCTGGTTGTTGTGGTGAGCAGGCTTGTCGAATCGTCGCACCGCCTGCTCACTACAGTTGTGTTTAGAACACCACGCCCTGGCTGCGCAGGTAGTCGTCATAGGTGCCGCTGAAATCGGTCACGCCGCTTGGGCTCAGCTCGATGATGCGAGTGGCCAGGGACGATACGAACTCACGGTCGTGGCTGACGAAGATCAGCGTGCCCGGATAGTTTTCCAGCGCCAGGTTCAGCGCCTCGATGGATTCCATGTCCAGGTGGTTGGTCGGTTCGTCCATCACCAGCACGTTCGGCTTTTGCAGGATCAGCTTGCCGAACAGCATGCGGCCTTGCTCACCCCCGGAGATGACCTTGACCGATTTGAGGATCTCGTCGTTGGAGAACAGCATGCGGCCCAGGGTGCCCCGGATGACTTGTTCGCCCTGGGTCCACTGGCCCATCCAGTCGAACAGGCTCACGTCGTCTTCGAAGTCGTGGGCGTGGTCCTGGGCGTAGTAGCCAAGCTCTGCGCTTTCGGTCCACTTCACGCTGCCGGCGTCCGGGGTCAGTTCACCCACCAGGGTGCGCAGCAGGGTGGTCTTGCCGATGCCGTTCGGGCCGATGATCGCCACGCGCTCGCCGGCTTCGACGGTGAAGCTGAAGTTCTGGAACAGGGTCTTGCCTTCGAAGCCTTTGGACATGCGCTCGATGGTCACTGCCTGGCGGTGCAGCTTTTTGGTCTGCTCGAAGCGGATGAACGGGCTGACACGGCTCGATGGCTTGACCTCGGCCAGCTGGATCTTGTCGATCTGCTTGGCGCGGGAGGTGGCCTGCTTGGCCTTGGAGGCGTTGGCCGAGAAGCGGCTGACGAAGGTCTGCAGTTCGGCGATCTGGGCTTTCTTCTTGGCGTTGTCCGACAGCAGTTGCTCGCGGGACTGGGTGGCTGCGGTCATGTACTCGTCGTAGTTGCCCGGGAACAGGCGCAGCTCGCCGTAGTCCAGGTCCGCCATGTGGGTGCACACGCTGTTCAGGAAGTGACGGTCGTGGGAGATGATGATCATCAGGCTGTTGCGCTGGGTGAGAATGGTCTCCAGCCAGCGGATAGTGTTGATGTCCAGGTGGTTGGTCGGTTCGTCGAGCAACAGCACTTCAGGATCGGAGAACAGTGCCTGGGCCAGCAACACACGCAGTTTCCAGCCTGGCGCGACTTCGGACATCGGGCCGAAATGCTGTTCCAGCGGAATACCCAGACCCAGCAGCAGCTCACCGGCACGGGATTCGGCAGTGTAGCCGTCCATTTCGGCGAATTCGGTTTCCAGCTCCGCCACGGCCATGCCGTCGGCTTCGCTCATTTCCGGCAGCGAGTAGATGCGGTCGCGCTCGGCCTTGACCTTCCACAGCTCCTCGTGACCCATGATCACGGTGTCGATCACGGTGAATTCTTCGTAGGCGAACTGGTCCTGGCGCAGTTTACCCAGGCGGACATTCGGCTCGAGCATGACCTGGCCGCCGGACGGCTCGAGGTCGCCACCGAGAATTTTCATGAAGGTCGACTTGCCGCAACCGTTGGCACCGATCAAACCATACCGGTTACCGGCGCCGAACTTGACCGAGACGTTCTCGAAGAGCGGCTTGGCGCCGAACTGCATGGTGATGTTAGCTGTGGAGATCAATTACTTTACCTATCAATGGGTTGCGAGCATGGCGGCAGGAGCCTTCAGGCATGCATCAACAGCGACATCAAGGCGCGAAACCCGGTCGCTGAACAGAAGATTGGGGGTGTGTGTTGGAATTTGGCGCGCATTGTCGCATATGTCAGGCGACAGTTGTATGGCACGCGAACGTTGCGTTGGCCCGAGTCTCCGGCATGGCCAGCCACAGCAGCGCCAGCGCCACGGCCGCCACGCCGGCCAGGGTCAAAAAGGCCGTGTCATAACCGGCCTGTTGCACCGCGAATCCTGCCAGGCTGCTGCTTAGCGCCGCGCCCAGGCCGAACACGGTCGACAGGGCGCCCAGGCTGACGTTGAAACGCCCGGTGCCCTGGGTCAGGTCCTTGACGACCACGGGGAACAACGCACCGAAAATACCGGCGCCAACGCCGTCGAGCATTTGCACGGCCACCAGCCAGTAAGGGTCGCTGGACAGGGTATACAGCACACCCCGTAGGGGCAGGATCAGGAATCCGGCCAACAGTAACGGCTTGCGCCCCCATACGTCGGCCTTGACGCCCACCAGCCACGCCATCGGCACCATCACCAGTTGCGCGGCTACGATGCACGCCGATGTCAGTGGCGTGGCCATCTGCAAATCGATCTGCGCCAGCTTCTGGCTGACCAGCGGCAGCATCGCCGCGTTGGCCAGGTGGAACAGTGCGCAGCAAATCGCGAACAGCAGGAGCGGGCGATTGGCGAGTAGTACCCGCAGGCCCGAAGGCTGTTCGTGAGCGCTGGCATGGGCCGGGTCGAAGCCACGGGCCACCTCGTGGTCGATGGCCGCGCCCGGCACGCAACTGATCGCGACGATGCTGGCCACTGCCATGAAAGCCATCAGGTAAAACACCACCACCGGTCCGAACAGATAGGCCAGCCCGCCCGCCAGCAATGCGGCCACGGCATTGCCGGCGTGGTTGAAGGTTTCATTGCGACCTGTGCGGCGGGTGAATGCGCGGGGGCCGGTGATCCCCAGGGAAATCGCCGAAATCGCCGGCGCGAACACCGACGCCGCGATGGCACTGGCGGCCTGGGTCAGCGCCACCAGGCTGAACGTGCTGACGAACGGCAGCAGCACGCAACTAACAGTCACCAGAACAGCGGCCAGCGCAACCACCGCGCGCTTGCTGCGGGTTCGGTCAATCAGCGCACCCGCCGGGCCTTGGGCGATCAGGGCCGCGACGCCGGCCAAGGTCATGACCACGCCGATATTGGCAGGGTCCCACTGGTGTACCGCCAGTAGATAAATCGCCAGGTACGGGCCGAGGCCGTCGCGTACATCCGCCAGGAAGAAATTCAAGCTGTCCAGGGACAGGGTGCTGCGCAGGTTATGAGGATGGGCCACGGCGGTTCTTCGAACAAAGGCATCCAGGGGCTGAACGCTCACTGGGCTAGTGACCGGCGGGCTTGCGGATAAGTTTCACGCCCACCTCCGAAGGGCATTTCCAGCAGGCAAAAAAAGCCCGCGAGGAGAGGCGGGCAAGGGATTCACTGGAGTAGGTAGGCTTTACCCTATAGATCGAGACGTGAAGACTTTGTGAAAATCGTGTCGCAAGTTTGCGGCATGCACTGTTCAGGTGCGTCGCACGAAAGTGCGCATGGTCTGACCTGGGCGGGTGCTGAACTCAGTGGGCCTTGGCTGGTTTTCATCCGCAGCGATGAACACGAATTCATCGCCTTCCAGGCTATAGCTGGCGGGCAGGCGTTTGCCGGCATCCTCGCCCATGGCGTCGACCCAGGTGATGCTCTTGGGCGTGGTCTGGCTGTCCAGGAAAAACCGGCCAGCCAATAACACCACGCCGTCGCGGGTTTTCACTTCGAAGCGATCATCTGTAATGGTCGTCAGCGCGCCGGGAGCGCTGTGGGCATCGACCGGGTTCAGCACGCCACTGTCCTCGAGTGCGGTCTGTTCCCAGACGCCCTGGAGGGCCTGAACATCCGGATCGGAAATGGATGACATACAAATTCCTTTTTGTTGAAAGACCAAATGTTAATGGAGGTGAAGTTTGAAGTAGGAACAGTCCTGATTTTTTAATTTTTGTAATTTTTCCTTTGCAGACAGGTAATTAGCGTTATGTTGCCTGCGCGCTTGGCAACGTCGCGTAACGACTTCTCGGGAAGAAAACTCATCATTCCTGGGCTCGGACGTTGCTCTTTGTTTATCCGGTTGCAATGCGTGCTTGTGTTTCGAGCGCGGGATTTCAACCCATCAGGGTGTATGAATTTTGAATAACACTCCCCCGTTACATCAACCTGCGGCTTCGGACGAAGTCGACCTCTTCGAACTATTCAGCGCTATCTGGCAGCATCGGAAATGGATCATCGGCTGCATGATTCTGAGTGGCCTTCTGGGAGTGGGCTATGCGTTTCTTGCACCGAGTGTCTACCAGGTCAGCAGTGTATTGCGGCCTGCGGCAATCAACGAGTTGGATGCGCTCAATCGCTCCGAAGTCTACAAGTTGCCACCGGAAGACGCCCTGGCCAAGGTCGGCATGCGCCTGGACTCCTACGAAGCGCGCCTCGGCTTCTTCAGGGCCAATCCTGCGTTGTTCGAAGCGGTCCAGCAGCCCGGGCGAAGCCTGGAGCAGAGTTTCGAAGCATTCAATCGCACGGCATTCACCCTGACACGCCTGGACCCGAAAAGAGCTGACTCGCTCAGCGACTATATCCGCCTGCAATTGCAGTACCCCAAGGATATCGACGGGGTAACCATTCTCAACGGTTTTATCGAGTACGCGATCGAGCTCGAGCGAGCACAGGTAGAAGCGGATCTCAGGGTCATCGTCAACAACCGGCTCGGCGAACTCAGGGGCAAGATCAGCGCCGTGCGTGCCAATTACGAGTCGGATAAAAGCTCGAAGATCGCAAGATTGCTGGAAGCTGACAAACTCAAACGTGCGCAATTGGCCGATGAACTCACGGCCCTGCGCGCCCAGATGAAGGTGGAGCGCGCCAACCGCCTGGCAGAACTGGCCGAGGCGATTTCGATCGCGCGCTCCATCGGCATCAAGACGCCCACGACCCCTTCGGCCATGGCGGCGAACGCCGTGCGTGGCCCGGGGCAGGTGATGCGTACTGAGGTGAATAACCAGGAGATCCCGCTATATTTCATGGGCACCGAGGTCCTGGAGGCTGAGCGTGAGGCGTTGTTGCATCGCACCAACGATGACTTCACCAATGGCCGCGTTGCCGAGATCGGCAAGGAGTTGCGCTTGCTCGATGCCAACCGTGAGGTCGAGGTACTGAAAAACCGCGCCGACGAAGATATCTTCCTGCGGGGTATCGAGTCACTGCGGGCGGAGGAGGCGCGTCTCAATGGGCTCAATATCGATATGAGCGCATTGAAATTGGTAACGGTCGACCGTCAGGCACAGGAGCCGCTGAGTTCGATCAAACCCCAGAAAGCCCTGATCATTGCGCTGAGCCTGGTGGCAGGCCTGATGCTGGGGCTGTTGGTTGCCCTGATCGCGCACTGGGTCCAGGCCCGTCGTGAGCGCCGACCGCTTTCCTTGCAGGGCAATTACCTCGTCTCGGCGCGCTGAGCGACGTTGCTACTTCTGCGGGCCGGTCGAGCAGACGGCCCGTTCACCCCTCCAGCACACTCAGCGGACAGCTTTTCACAATTCTTAGTTAACCTTTGGTTACAAACTGTGGCTAAATATCCGGTAATGGTCATGAACCGCAGGGTCATCCAGCGGTCGTGCCGCCCGTATATGAATTGTGATTTCAGGTGCTGCTAGAACCTCGGCCGTTGTGGGCACGCAGGTGCAGTCTGTTTTCTCCTGACGTGTGACGAAATCCTTTGAAACTGATCATTGTTGTTCTCTACGTTGCTTCCATCGCGTATGTGCACTTGCGTGGCCGTGTGCGACATAAGCTGGGCCGTCAGCTCAGCGATCACTCGACGTTCCTGGCACCGGTCAACTGCTTCCTCTATCTGTTCTCCAAATTGCCCAGCCGCCCGTATCTGTCGCCCAGCGACTTTCCGGACCTGAGCCCGTTGCAGGAACACTGGGAAGAAATTCGCCTGGAAGGCCAGAACCTGCTGCGTGCCGGTGAGATCAAGCGTTCGGACCAGTACAACGACGTGGGTTTCAACTCGTTCTTCAAGTCGGGCTGGAAGCGTTTCTACCTGAAGTGGTACGGCGACAGTCACCCTTCGGCCATGAAGCTGTGCCCACGCACCACTGAACTGGTGCAGAGCATCGGTTCGATCAAGGCGGCGATGTTCGCCGAGCTGCCGCCGGGGTCCAAGCTGGTGCGTCATCGTGACCCGTACGCCGGCTCCTACCGCTACCATTTGGGGTTGGATACGCCCAACGATCCGGGTTGCTACATCAACGTGGATGGTGAGAGCTACTACTGGCGTGACGGTGAGCCGGTGATGTTCGATGAAACCTTCATCCACTATGCCGAAAACACCACGCAGCAGAACCGTATCATCCTGTTCTGCGATATCGAGCGGCCGATGAAGTACCGCTGGGCCACGGCGTTCAACCGTTGGTTCAGCCGCACTGTCATGGCTGCTGCCGGTTCGCCCAACCATGCTGGCGACAAGACCGGCGGGTTGAACCGTGCCTTCAACCGTCTGTACAAGATCCGGTTGCGGGGCAAGGAACTGAAAAAGCGCAACCGTGCACGCTACTACCTGGAAAAATGGGCGATCTTTGCTGCTTTGGCGCTGATTTTCGTGCTGATCTGATGCTCATTCCGGCGCCCTTCATTCCGGAGGTTGGGCGCCCAGTTTGTCCCACATCTTCCGGCTGATCTTCTGCCGATGGGCGTATCCCGCCCATGGGTCCTGCTTCAAACCCTGCAAGCGCTCCTGCACGTTGGCGATGTTCCATTGTTGGGCGCTGCGCAACGACTTCAACTCCTCTCGGCTGATCGGTACCGACACCGGCAGGCCCGGGCGGGCCCGCACGGAGTGCGCAACCACCGTACTCGCGCCCCGGGCATTGCGCAGGTAGTCGATGAATATCTTGCCCACGCGGTTTCCAGGCCCTGAAGTCGCCGTGAAGCGCTCGGGCAGTTGCCGGGTCATGAACTGGGCGATGGCCTTGGCGAAGGCCTTGACCGTGTCCCAGTCGTCGCGTCGCGCCAAGGGAATGATCAGGTGCAGACCCTTGCCGCCGCTGGTCTTGATAAACGCCGCCAACCCCAGCTCATCGAGTACCGATAGCGTGAGTTGTGCAGCCTCCAGCATGGTTTTCCAGGGCAGCGCCGGGTCCGGGTCGAGGTCGAGCACAAACAGATCGGGAGTCTCGATCTTGTCGTAGGTGGCGCCCCAGGTATGCAGCTCGACGGTGCCCATCTGCACGGCGCCGATCAGCGCACCGGCACTGTCGATTTCCAGCAGTCGCGCGTGGCCAGGATCCAGGGCCGAGTCCAACTGCTTGATATGGGGAATCTCCAGGCGGTCAGCGTGTTTCTGAAAGAACTGTTCGCCCTCGATGCCTTCCGGGGCCCGAAGCAACGACACCGGACGGCGATGCAGGAAGGGCAGGATCCACGGACTTATGCTGTTGTAGAACTGCGCCAGTTGCTGTTTTTGCGTGCCGCTTTGCTGATCGATCACACGCTCGGCGTGGGTGATATTCACGCCGCCTGCGTTCTTTGAAGCCTTGGCCGTGCCGGTCCGGGCAGCTTGCTCGCGAACGACCTGCGCAGCCGGTTTGTCGGTGCGCATTCCGATGAACGCTGCCTGGCGCACCACACCCTCCCGAGTCCATTCGGCAAACTGCACTTCCGCAACCAGGCTGGGCGTCAGCCAATGCACGCCACGGCTCTGGGTGCCGGTCAGCGGTTGTTCCAGCGGCGAGGTCTTGCGTTCAAGGGGTGTGAGCTGCCCATGGATGCGCTTGAGTGAGGCCCGATCGAACCCCGTGCCCACACGGCCGGCATAGACCAAGCCGTCTGAGTCGTGCACCGCCAACAGCAGCGCGCCAAAACCACTGCGCGAGCCGTGGGGCAAGGTGTAGCCGACGATGACGAACTCCTGGCGCAGCCGACATTTGAGCTTGATCCAGTCCGCACTGCGCCCGGACACATAGGGACTGCCCAGCCGTTTGCCGATCACTCCCTCCAGGGCCATGCCGCAGGCGCTTTCCAGAATGTCCCGGGGCGCGGCGGTGAAGGCTTCGGAAAACCGCAACAGCTTGCTGCGGCTCTTGGAAAGCGCGCTCTTGAGCGCCGCACGCCGGGTCTCCACGGGTGTCTCGCGTTGGTCACAGCCATTGAGGTAGGGGGCGTCAAACAGGTAAAACACAATGTCCAGGCTGCGCCCGATATCAAAGGCATTCTGCAGTGCCTGGAAATCCGGCATGCCGTCGGCGTCCAGGCTGACCACTTCGCCGTCGAGCCAGCTGTCCTTGAGTTTGAGCGCCTGCAGGGCCTTGACCTGACGCGGCAGGCGTTCGGTCCAGTCATGGCCGTTGCGGGTAAACAGGCGCACTTCGCCCCCATGGATGCGCGCCAGCATGCGGTAGCCATCGAACTTGACTTCGTACTGCCATGCGCCTTCGGACGCGCGGTCCACCAGGGTGGCCAGTTGCGGACTGAATTGTTCGGGCAGGGCGCGTACGGTTTTGGCCCGCCTCGGGGCCTTGGGTTTGCCGACGCTTGCGCCGCTGAGCACGCTGTGTGGCTGGGCCTGGACGATGTCGTATTCCGTCGCCGGGCGTGCCTGCTGGTCGTGCTCTTTGATCAGCAGCCATTGTTCCTTGTCGCCGCTGCCTTTGAGGCGCGTACGCACCAACGCCCAGTCGCCGGACAGCTTTTCGCCGATCAGGCTGAACTTGAGTTTGCCGGCAGCGTAAGCCTTGTGAGGGTCGTCGTGGGGTTGCCAGACGCCCCGATCCCACACAATCACATCGCCCGCCCCATAGTGCCCGGCGGGGATGCTGCCTTCGAAACCGCCATAGTCCAGCGGATGATCTTCCACCTGCACGGCCAGGCGCTTGTGCTGCGGGTCCAGGCTGGGGCCCTTGGGCACCGCCCAGCTTTTAAGCACGCCGTCCAGTTCCAGGCGGAAATCGTAGTGCAGGTTGCGCGCGTCGTGCTTCTGGATCACAAAACTCAATGCCGAGGTTTTGCGCCCACCTTTGGGTGGGCTGCCGGCAGGTTCGGTGGTGGCGTTGAAGTCACGTTTGCGCTGGTATTCGCTCAAGGGCTTGGACATGGTTTATGAGGCCTTCTTGGCTTTCTTGGCCGCGGGCTTCTTGGCGGGCTTGCCGGCGAGGCTGCGTTTGAGCAGTTCGGTCAGGTCGATCACATCCGCGGATTTGCGTTCTTCGCTGTCCTCACTGCTTTCCACGTTTTCGATCTTGCCCGCCTTGGCTTTCTTCGCCACCAGCGCCATGATCTTGTCCTGGAAACTGTCACGGTAATCGTCGGGTTGCCAGTCCGCGCTCATGTCGTCCACCAGGCGCTTGGCCATGTCCAGTTCGCCCTTGGCGAGTTGGGGTTTGGTCACATCGCTGCCCAGTTCCAGTTCATCCAGGCTGCGTACTTCAGCGGGCCAGCGAAGCATCACCAGCACCAGGGCAGATTCCAGGGGCATCAACGCTGCCAGATGTTGCTTGGTGTGCAGCACCACGTTGGTCAGGGCGACCTTGCGTGATTTCTTCAGGGTTTCGCGCAGCAGCGCATAGACCTTGCCACCGCGTTTGTCCGGGGCGAGAAAGTAGGGTGTATCGATGTTTTGCAAAGGGATTTGGTCACTGGCGACAAACGCAATGATTTCGATGGTCTGGGTCGACTTGGGGTGAGCCGAGCGGATTTCATCCTCGCTGAGCACCACATAACGACCTTTCTCGAACGCAACGCCCTTGACGATATTGTCCTTGGTGACTTCCTTGCCGGTGGTCTTGTTGACACGCTTGTAGCCGACCGGGTCCATGCTGCGCTTGTCCAGCCAGTCGAAATCCACACCCTGGCTGGACGTGGCCGACACCAGTGAGACGGGGATATGAACCAGACCGAAACTGATGGCGCCTTTCCAGATTGCGCGTGGCATGGCGGTAGCTCCCGAAGCAGAGAAGGTCTTCTGGTGACTGGCCGCATCCGCGAAAAGTTTCGGTCGATGGATGTGCGGACAGATCGTGTTACACCTGATGAGAAACTATTTAGTTACGAAAGCCGAACCCAAGGCGTAGCGTGTCATCGAAAGCACGTACCACTCGCCCGATGAGAGAGGCTTTGTCATGAACAGCTGTGTGCGTCATTTTGCGTTACTGGCCCTGGGCCTGGCGCTGGCATCCACCGTCCAGGCGCAAACGTTGCCGGGCCGCACGTCGAACGACGGCGCCATTCACCGCGCCAACCCCAACAGCATGCAGGGCACCCAGCCCAATAACCCGACCAACCGTGGCATCCAGATCGGGCCCACGCCACGTGCCCCGACCCTGGAAAACGGCGGTATCGGCAACCGTTACCCGCAGCGCGGCACCGCACCCAGCCGTCCCGCCACTGAAACCAAAGCCCCGACTTATGACGCCAACGGCAATCGTCGGCCCTGAGCGCCGTTAAGGATTTCGTCTTATGTTGCTACGCAAAACCCTTCTTGCTGCCTTGTTTGCCAGTGCCTGGTTGCCGCTCGGTGCGGTTAACGCCGCTGATACCCAACAATTTCCGAGCGAGCAGGGCAGCATCACCGCCACACCTGTCGCCAAAGGCCTGGACCATCCCTGGGCTGTCGCGTTTCTGCCGGATAAACAGGGCTTTCTGGTGACGGAACGCCCGGGCCACCTGCGCTACGTCAGCGCGGATGGCAAGCTGTCCGCGCCGTTGAGCGGCGTGCCTGAAGTCTGGGCCAAGGGGCAGGGCGGTTTGCTGGATGTGGTGCTGTCGCCGGATTTCAAACAGGACCGATGGGTGTACTTGTCTTATGCCGAAGGCGGGGGCAAGGGCGGTACCGCAGGCACCGCAGTGGGGCGCGGTCGGCTGGCACCGGACCTCAGCGGCCTGACCGATTTCAAGGTGATCCTGCGTCAGGAGCCCAAATTGTCGACTGGCAACCACTTCGGCTCGCGCCTGGCCTTCGACCGTGACGGCTACCTGTTTGTGACGCTGGGCGAGAACAACGACCGGCCCACCGCCCAGGACCTGGATAAGCTGCAGGGCAAAGTGGTGCGGATCTTCCCGGACGGTCGCGTGCCCGATGACAACCCGTTCGTGGGCCAGCCGGGCGTACGGCCGGAGATCTGGTCCTACGGGCAGCGCAACCCTCAAGGGCTGGCGCTGAACCCCTGGAGCGGCACGATCTGGGAAAACGAGCACGGGCCTCGTGGTGGCGATGAAATCAACATCATCGAGCCTGGCAAGAACTATGGCTGGCCATTGGCGACCCACGGCATCAACTACTCCCTGCTGCCGATTCCCGAAGCCAAGGGCAAGACGGTCGAAGGCACGGTGCCTCCCCATCATGTCTGGGAGAAATCACCGGCCATCAGTGGCATGGCGTTCTATGACGCCGACCGCTTCAAGGCCTGGCAACACAACCTGTTCATTGGCGCGTTGGCCAGCCAGGAGCTGATTCGCTTGCAGTTCGACGGCGACAAGGTGATTCATGAGGAGCGCTTGCTGGGCGACTTGAAAGCACGGATCCGTGATGTGAGGCCGGGGCCGGATGGGTATCTGTATGTGCTGACGGACGAGGATGACGGGGTGCTGTATCGCGTCGGTTTGAATCAGGACTGAATCGTCGCCGCCCGGCTGGCGTGTGTCAGGCTGTCATTGGGCGCATTTGTGGTGAGGAGTTTGGTGTGCTGATCGGGCTGTTGTGGTGAGCAGGCTTTTTGGTGGTGAGCGGGCTTGTCGAATGGTCGCACCGCCCGCGCTGGGCTGCGCAGCAGCCCCAACAGGGCCGCTGCGTTTTTCCAGAGAGAACGCAGTGATCGGGTCTTGGGGGCCGCTTCGCGCCCCGGCGCAGGCGCCCGCAGACGGCTTACAAGCCCAAGTCGGATAACCCCGGATGATCATCCGGACGCCGGCCCAGGGGCCAGTGGAACTTGCGCTCGCTTTCCTTGATCGGCATATCGTTGATGCAGGCAAAACGGTTGGCCATCAGGCCGTTTTCGTCGAACTCCCAGTTCTCATTGCCGTAGGAGCGGAACCAGTTGCCGGAGTCGTCGTGCCATTCATAGGCGTAACGCACGGCGATACGGTTGTCGGTAAACGCCCACAGTTCCTTGATCAACCGATAGTCCAGCTCCTTGGCCCATTTACGGGTCAGAAAACCCTTGGCTTCTTCACGGTTGTGCGCGAACTCGGCGCGGTTACGCCACTTTGTGTCCAGGGTGTAGGCCAGGGAAACACGTTGCGGGTCACGGGAGTTCCAACCGTCTTCGGCCAGGCGAATCTTTTCGATGGCCGACTCGCGGGTGAAGGGGGGGAGCGGTGGGCGTACTTCGGTATTGGTGGACATGTTTGTGGCTCCTGAAAACAACTAAGGTGTGATCGAAAGTTGCGAGGCGTGCGCGTTCACAGCCCCAATAAAGTTCTCGCCATACATTGCGCGTTATCAGCTGCTGTTGAATCACCCATGACCAGGGCAACGGTAATGGCGCCATCGATCAGGATCAGCAGTTGCGCGGCCTGCCGTTCGGGATCGGGGGTGCCATGTGCTTGACACAGTTCGAGTGCGTACTCGAACAGTTTCTGTTTATGGGCCTTGGCCAGTACGCGCACCGGGTCCTGCGGGTCGCCGGTTTCGCCGCTGGTGTTGATGAAGGCGCAGCCGCGAAAGTCAGTTGAACCAAACCAGGCCTTGAGCGCGGTAAACAGCGCCAGCAGGCGTTCGCCCGTGCCTTCGCTACGCTCCACTTCCGTGCGTAACCACTGCATCCAGCGTTCATCACGGCGCTGCAACGCGGCGATGACCAACTCGTCCTTGTTGGCGAAGTAGCGGTAAATACTTTTTCTCGAGACACCGGCGGTTTTCACCAGGAAGTCCATGCCGGTGGCGGCAATGCCATGGCGGTAGATCAACTTTTCAGTGACGTCGAGAATGATGTCGCGGGTTTCATTGCTGATAATGTCGTTCATGGCCATTAAAGTAGAATGATCGTTCTTCTTGGTCAATGAATTTTTTCCATGCCCGGCGGCGAGACCTGCGCCACCCTATGGTGTAAGCTCGGAGCCTCTTCGGATTCGACCCATTGCGAGCCCTATGCCGTCGTTCTTCAAACGTTCTCTGTTGCCCAAACTGCGTGGTTTCCCGCTGTCCTCCGATGCCATCGACGTACTGTCCGGTGCTGATGCCTTTCGTCGTTGCCTGCTGGAAAAAATCCCTCAGGCCACACGGCGCATCTATATCGTCGCGCTGTATTTGCAGCAGGACGAAGCGGGGCAGGAGATCTACGACGCCCTGCACGCCGCCAAAGCCGCACGCCCGGAGCTGGATATCGTGGTGGTGGTCGACTGGTTGCGTGCCCAGCGCGGTCTGATCGGTGCCGGCAAGCAGCCGGGAAACAGCGCCTGGTATCAGTCGATGACCCGGAGCCACGCCAGCGAAGTGCCTGTGTATGGCGTGCCGGTGCAAACCCGGGAACTGTTCGGCGTGCTGCATCTCAAGGGTTTCGTAATCGATGACAGCGTGCTCTACAGCGGTGCCAGCCTGAACAATGTGTACTTGCACAAATTCGACAAATACCGCTTCGACCGTTACCACCTGATCCACAACAAGGCGCTGGCGGACTCGATGCAGCATCTGGTTGAGCACGGACTTGTGGCGTCGAAGGCGGTCAATCGCCTGGACCTGCCCAACCCGCCCACCACCCGCAGCTTGCGCAACGACATCGGTGACTTGCGCAGCCGTCTGAAACACGCGGCCTACGACACCACGGCGGGTCACCTGCCAAACGGCAACCTGTCGGTCAGCCCATTGCTTGGAGTCGGCAAGAACAACCCCTTGAACCGGGTGGTCCTCGAACTGATCGCCAGTGCCCAGCACCAACTGACGATCTGTACGCCGTACTTCAACCTGCCGCTGCCGGTGACCCGTGAAATCAACCGTGCCTTGGCCCGCGGGGTGAAGATCGACATTATCGTCGGCGACAAGACTGCCAACGACTTCTACATTCCGCCCAGTGAACCGTTCAAGGTGATTGCGGCGTTGCCGTACCTCTATGAAATCAGCCTGCGGCGGTTTGCCAAGCGCCACCAGCCGGTCATCGACAGTGGCCAACTGAACCTGCACCTGTGGCGCGACGGCGACAACACGTACCACCTCAAGGGCATGTGGATCGACCAGCGCTACACCTTGCTCACCGGCAACAATCTCAACCCTCGTGCATTTCGCCTCGACCTGGAAAATGCGCTGCTGGTGGACGATCCGCAAGGTGAATGGCTGGAGCCGAGGCGGACCGAGCTGGCGCAGATTTTCCAGCACACCACCCGTATCCAGGGCTTTCAGCAGTTGCAGACCCTGGCGGATTACCCGGCGGCCGTGGGCAAGTTTTTGCGGCGGGTCAGCCGTGTGCGGATCGAGCGGCTGCTGTATCGGATTTTGTAAGGTGGGTTTTTGATCGTACCCGCGCAGTGGGTACGATCAAAAAGGGCTTAGTTCAAGCCCAGCTTGCCACGCAGGGTGGACAGGTCTTCGGCCAGGGTGTTCACCGGACCCACCAGGGCCTTGCGGTCGTTTTCCTTGACCTTGTCGTAGGTTTCGAAACCACCGTCCTTGGTCTTGTACTTGGCCAGGATCTTGTCAACGGTGGCGAAGTTCTTGTCGACCTTGGTCAGGAACGCCTTGTCCTGCTTCTCGATCTGGCCACGGAACAGGTCGACGATTTTCTTCGCGCCGTCGATGTTGCCCTGGAAGTCATACAGGTCGGTGTGGCTGTAGCGGTCTTCTTCACCGGAGATCTTGGTGGCAGCGACTTCTTCCAGCAGGGCAGCGGCGCCGCCCACGACTTTCTCGGGCGGGAAGGTCAGGCCGTCGACACGGGTCTTGAGGTCGTTGACGTCGGTGTTGAGCTTGGCCGTCAGTGTTTCCAGGCCCTTGGTCGAGTTCTGCGAGAACAGCGCGTATTCAATGCGGTGGAAACCAGTGAAGTCTTCGGCGGTCACGCCTTTTTCGTGGTCGTCAACGCGCGAGTCGATGGACGCATCGAGGTCGCTGAACAGCTCGGCGATCGGCTCGATGGACTCGTAATGCACGCGGGTCGGCGCATAGAGTTTTTTGGCGGTGGCCAGATCGCCCTTGTTGATGGCGTCGGTGAATGCCTGGGTCTGGGTGACCAGCTCACCGATCTCTTCGGTGACGTAGATCTTGTAGTCCGACACCGGGCCTACCAGGTCCAACGGCGCCGTGGCGGCGAAGGCTGCCAGTGGCGAGAGGGTCATTAACAACGACAACGCGAGAGTCGACTTCTTCATGGGACGGTATCCGCTCTGGGTGTGTTTTAGGTGTGGGCAGTTGCAGTGAGCAGCGTGCGCCCGAGGAAATCCCCGGCGCCTGTGACCCCCGGCAAGGTGAAGAAATACCCGCCGCCGACCGGCTTGAGGTACTCCTCCAGGGGCTCGCCGTTGAGCCGCGTTTGCACGCTGATAAAACCTTTCTCCAGGTCAGCCTGGTAGCAGATGAACAACAGCCCCATGTCCAGCTGACCGTTTTTGTTGACGCCGTTGGAGTAATTGAACGGCCGGCGCAGAATCAGGTTGGCCTGGGTCTGCGGGGTACGCGGGTTGGCCAGGCGGATATGGGCATCGAGCTTGGTCAACTTGCCTTCCGGATCCTTGCTGTAGTCGGGGACCTGGGTTTCCTTGTCGCCATCCATCGGCGCGCCCGAGGGTTTCACGCGGCCAATGATGCTTTCCTGCTCTTGCAGAGGGGTGCGGTCCCAGCGCTCGACGAAGTTGCGGATGATGCGCACCGCCTGATAGCTGCCATGGGCCGCCCAGGCCGGCTCGTCGCTGTCGGGCTGCACCCAGACGATCTGGTCCATGGCCTTGTCGTCGTTTGAATTCGGGTTGGCCGAACCATCACGGAAACCCAGAAAATTGCGCGCGCTCTGCGCCGGTTCGCCAGGTTTTGCGGGCGCCTGGGGCGGCACGCTGCCTTCCTGCTTCCAGCGCACCAGCAGCAGGTCGGGCAGGTTCTTCACGATGTCGCGCAGGGCGTGAATGTTGGTGTCCGGGGTGTTGGAACTGAATTGCAGGCTCAGGTCGCCATGGCACTGCGCCGCTTCCAATGCATCGTTGGGGAAGCCCACCATGCGGCTCAGGCGCTTGGGTTTGGCGTTGGACAGGCCGAAGCGTTCGTCGAACAGCGATTCGCCCACGGACACGGTGATGGTCAGGTTGTCCGGCGCGACCACCGGACCGAGGATCCCGGAGTCGGTCGGCGGCAATTTCGGGTCGACCTGGGGCACGGTGCCGCCGGTCATCAGGAAGCGGATGCGCTCGTTCAACGTACGGAACAGGCGCTCCAGGTCCTCGCGGTCGCTGGCCAGCACGTCGAAGGCGACGATCATGCCGCAGGCCGGGCGCGGTGTGACGATCCCGGTCTGGTGCTTGCCGAAGAATTCATGATGGTCCTGGGTCTTGTCGCTGCGCGGTGCGGTGGTCACTTGCTCGGCCGCGGCGGCCATTGCCGGGCAGGTCAGGCCGCTGCCGGCGATAGCTGCACCGGTAGCGGCCATGCCCAGGAGTACGCGACGACGTTGGGCATTGAAATCGTTTGGTTCTGAATCACTCATGTGTGCGGTCGTCTTCACTGCAGGCCGGAAAGGCCAAGGGCGGGGTCGATTCCATCGAGTGCAGCGGCCAGAGCCTTGGCCTTGTCGGCGATCGGCTTGCGCTGATCGGCGTTGATACTGTCGTAGCCTGGGTATTGCCCGTTCACCTTGTGGCCGTGCAACTCGGCATCGAAGGCGGCGAGGGCGTTGTCGATCTTCGGCAACAGGTCGGCGGCAGACTTGGTCAACAGCGGACGCATCAGGTCGACGACCTTGTGCGCGGCCTCCAGGTTGGCGGCAAAACCATCGAGGTCAATGTGGCTGTAGCGCTCTTCTTCGCCACTGACCGCGCGTACATCCGCCAGGCTATTGAGGTTGCGCACCACGATGCTCACCAATTGCTCGGGCGGCAGGGACTGCGCCAGCAGCTGTTGCTTGAGGGTAGTGACATCGGTCAGCAGACGTTGAGCCACGGGCGCCAGGCCATCGAGGCTGCGTTGTTGGAACAGTCCGAACTCCAGGCGATGGAAGCCGCTGAAAGCGGGGTCCTGCTCGCGTTTTTCGAAATAGTCGGCACGGGCGTTGATAGCGTTGTCCAGCTCCGCCAGGCGCTGGGATGCCGGGGCCAGTCGCCCATAGGCTTCGCGCGCCGGCACGTAAAGCGCCTGGGCCTGGGTGAGGTCGCCGGCATCGATGGCCTGCTGCAGGGCGGTCACGGCTTTGATCAACGCGCTGCCCTGGCTGCTCAGGTACACACGAAACTCCGACAGCGGCCCGATAAACGCCACCATCGACGGCTTGGCCTTGGCCTGGGCGTCAGACTCGGCGGTGGGGGTGACATGCAGGGTGCCGCGCGGGTTGCTCAACAAGCCGCAGGTGATGGCGTAGTCGCCGGGCAACAGGTTGGCGTTGATCACCTGACTCAGGCCGGGGGCGATGTTTTCGCGCTCCTCGATCACCAGCACCCCGTCGAGGATTTCCCACTCCACGGCGCGGTCCGAACGGTTGATGATGCGAAAGCTGGCGCGACCGGCAGGCACCGTCAGTGCGTTGGGCTCGCACGCATGGCCGTGGATGGTCACGGTGATTTCATTGTGGTTGGTCTGGCGCTTGGCGGCGGCCAGTTGCGAGGCGTAGTAGAACAAGCCACCGGCGGCGATCATCACGACCACCGAGCCGGCCAGTGCCCAGCGCAGTGCGCGGGGCGGGGAGGCCGGTTGAGGGGTTGGATTGGACAAGAGACGGTCCTTACTGGCTGGAAACGGAAGAAGGTTTGGCGACGGGCTTGGCCGGGGCTGCCGGCAGGAAGAACATCACCAGAGCCACCACCAGGTAAATCAGGTAGGCACCCAAGGTGCTTACGGTGGGCGCTTCCTTGTAACCGAACATGCCGGCCAGTACCGAGCCCAGCGGGCTGTCCATGGGCAGCACGGCGCTGAAGTCGAACAGCACGGTCTGCCAGTGGTTCCAGAGACCGGCCTCGTGCAACGCCTGCACCGAGTTGGCGAGAATGCCGGCGGCCACCACCAGAATGAACAAACCAGTCCAGCGGAAAAACGCGCCAAGGTTCAGACGCATGCTGCCGGTGTAGATCAGAAAGCCCACGATAATCGCCAGGATCAGGCCGAGCAGGGCGCCAATCGGTGCGCCCGGGCCTTCGCTCTGCTGGAACACCGCCAGTAGGAAAAACACAGTTTCCAGGCCTTCTCGGGCCACCGCGAAAAACACCATGAGAATCAGCGCGGTGACCTGGTGTTTGGAACCGGCCAGCGCATGGTCGAGGGATTCATGCAGGGCATGCTTGATGGAACGCGCCACTTTGCGCATCCAGAACACCATGGAACTGAGGATGCCCACGGCGACCAGGCCGACCACGCCTTCGAACAGCTCTTGCTGTTTTTGCGGGAATTCGGCGCTGACCAGTTCCAGGCCGCCGCCCACCAGCAGGGCCAGGGCAGCGGCGAGAAACACACCGATCCACACGGCGGGCATCCACTGGCCGCGTCCGGTTTGCTGCAAGTAACTGGCAATGATGCCGACGATCAACGCGGCTTCAATGCCTTCGCGCAGCATGATGAGAAAAGGAACAAGCATTCGGCACCGCAGCATAACTAGATAGGGTGCTAATTTGTAACATAATGATACTCATTACTAAACAAGCAATCTTGACCTTTGCTGAACCCAGGCTGAACGGTGTTCTCGAGGCCTGCGTACGGGGGCGCCTACTCTTTTATGCCGTGACTGCCTAAGATGAGCGCATTTTCACGCCACACAGGGCACGGACCGCACCCATGTCGGAAAAAGACACCATCTCCATCCACCTCGTGCGCGAAGCCTTGTTGCAGAGTTGCGAACCCGGCGCGGCCACCGCCGAAGCCTTGAATAAAGTCGGTATCGACCCGGCGCTGCTCGACCAGCCTGATGCACGCGTCCCCGCCACGGCTTACGCGCGCTTGTGGCGCCTGTTGGCGCGGCGGCTCGACGACGAGTTCTTTGGCATGGACCCGCGCAAGCTCAAATCCGGCAGCCTGGCGTTTCTATGCCATGCATCCATGGCGCAACCGACCCTGGCCGCCAGCCTGGAAACCGGACTGGGGTTTCTATCGCTCATGCTCGAACGCATGCCGGCACAACTGGTACGCCAACAAAGCCTGGCGGAAATCGTGCTGCTGGAGCCCGAGCCCGAGCCGAAGCGCGCCTTCACCTATTTCGCCTACTGGATGATCGTGCACGGCGTGGCGTGTTGGTTGGCGGGGCGCCGCATCCCAATCCTGGCCATCGAGTTGCGCGGCCCGCAGCCGGACTTCTGTGATGATTACCAGGTGATGTTTTCCGACAACCTGCGGTTCGACCGACCCCGTACCCGCATGATCTTCTCCGCCGACTGCCTCGACCTGCCGATCAAGCGCAGTGCCGAAGAACTCAAGCGTTTCCTCGCCCATGCGCCCGCCAACATCCTGGTCAAATACCGCGACCCCGACAGCTTCGCCGCACGTATCAAACACGACCTGCGCCAGATGCCCCCGGACACCTGGCCAGAAACCGAAGGCCTGGCGGCCAGCCTGTGCATCTCCGCCTCAACCCTGCGCCGGCGCCTGGCGGAAGAAGGGCAGACCTACCAAGGCCTCAAGGACGGCGTGCGCAAAGAACTGGCCATCGTCTGGCTGGCCGAACCGCAGATCAGCTTCGCCGACATCGCCACGCGGCTGGGGTTTGCCGACACCAGTTCGTTTTATAAGGCGTTTCGTAAGTGGAGCGGGTCGAATCCGGGGCATTATCGGAGTTTGATTCTTAATGAGGCTGATTAGTCCTTTAGATGTATAGGATTGTTGGTGTGAAGGTAAAAGTTTCAACGAGTATGGCTAGCCGTTTGTTTATGGTGGAGATAATAAAGCGCCACGGATATTGAGACTGTTAAAAATGAAGCGAATGCAGTTGTCACAAAAGGGGCTGGCCGACCCAATACAGCTATAAGTGAGGTGCCAAGGGCCGGTCCAGTGATAACGCATAGCATTTGAACGCTCCTGAAGGACGTTGATACTCTGCCAATATTTTCAGAGGGGCAAAGATGTTGAAGTATTATGCTGGATGAAATAATGAATACTTCATACCCGAGTCCATTTACAAACCATGCGATGAGGTAGAGTGATTGTTTGTGGGGTAACTCAAGAAGTGCTAATGCTGAGGTCAAAAGTAGTGCAACGAAAAAAATAAATAGCGCGAAGGATCGTAACAACGTTTCTTCAATATTTTTTAATTTAAATTTAACCAGTAGCGCTCCACACACAGCTCCCCCGGCAGTTGCTGAAATAATTTGTGAAAATACAATTGGAGGAAAACCCTCATGCGCTAAAAAGGATGAGATGTGTGGGTCGTAAATACCTAAGGCTAACGACATTAGTAGGGAGTATAAGAAACCAATTCGCAGCTGAAAAGGAAGCGATTTGTATATTGAAAATCCCCTGAGCAGATCTCGGTATAGAGAAAGTATTTTTGTAGATGAGTAATTCGGTTTTGCAGGAAGGTTTTTGCAAATGGATAGTAGGATGGGAAGGCTAAAAAAAACGGCAGCAGCGGAAAAAATAAAACCCTGTTTAGGTGCAAGTATAAGTGTCAGCAATCCTGCTAATAAAGGTGAAGTGATTTTTGATGTTTGATCTAGCAAGCTCGTGTGACTGAAAAAATCTGTACGCTCTTCTGCAGTGATCACGGTTCGTACAGCGATGGTTACAGAGGGGAAATAAATTAAATTTGCCAGGCCCTTTAAGATGATTAGGCACAAAAATACATTGAAATTTGGAGTATAGGCAAGTGCAAAGGTAAGGGTTGCTCTAAGTAATGCTCCGAAGAGTAATGTTTTTCTAATATCTTGCCGATCAATAAAGGTTCCGATAACAGGGCCTAGTATTAACATTGGGGCGCCAAAGCAAAATGCCATTGTGGCAACTGATGAAGGAGAGATTTTCCATAGATATACGGGGACGGTAAAAATTAAAAAAATATCCAGCCATAATGATAGGCTGGACAAGGCTTGCGCGCAGATAAGCTTATTCGATATTTTCATTGATTTTTTTCTTGAGAAATAGTTTGTCATTGAAAATGAAACCGTCAAGCTCATGTTCAATGGAGAATTTACAAAGATCGCTTGAGCTATTGATGAATCCGCGACCGTTAAAGTTCAGAGAAGTGTTGCAGAGTACGGCCACTCCTGATAGCTTTTTGAATTCCACAAGTAATGTGTATAACTTCGGGTTTTGAAATTGATTAATCGATTGAGGACGCGCGGAATTGTCAACATGTGTCACCGCTGGTATGAGAGCTGACACTACCGTACGGAATTCCAGCATATAGGGAGAGGGATGGGATGGATGGAAATAATCACACATGTATTCTTCAAGGCAGAGGGGGGCGATAGGTCGAAATCCTTCGCGGTTTTTGATTTTGTTTAATTTTGCAAGATTCTCTTTAGGGAAAGGTGCCGCCAATATTGAGCGATTTCCCAATGCTCTTGGGCCAATTTCATATTTGCCTTGCACCCAGCCAAATATATGGCCTTGATTTAGTAGGGTTGCTACATGTTCAGGCTCGTACGACACTTGGATAAAATGGTTTGTGTTTAACATGTTATCGCAAGGCGGCGCCCCTGAGTAAGGGGACCAGATGACTTTGGCAATCCCTCTAGTATGCAATAGAGCATCAATGGCTGTACCTATTGCAGACCCACTATCATTCGAGCAAGGAGGAATGAATACATCTGAAAATAGCTGGGTTTCAATCCACTTAGAGTTCCAGTCACAATTTAGGCCGCACCCTCCGGTAATCAATAAAGGTGCGCTGTCAAAAATTATTTTTTTTGAGAATTCACAAAACATTTCAAAAATTGCATTTGAAAAATGATGTGCAAGAGAAGCGAAGCGTGGGTTGTCAACTCCCATGTTGTAATATGGACTGTCTTTAAATTGATCTTTCCTGATTTTTCTAAAGTTTAAATTTTTATCGAGCAAAAAGCTTATGATCTGCTGATCCTCATCATCAATTTCACTTTGTTTTCCGTAAGCGGCAAGTGCCATTAGCTTCCCCGCATCGCTTAGGCGTATTTGCCCGGGGCCGAAGTTAAATGTAGGGTCTGCAATGCCGTACAAAAAAGCAAACCTATCTCCGGGATTATCGATAACGGTACCCAGTCTTTTAATGTTTACATTTTCGTCAATTCGATAGAATGCCCCCAACTGCCCCTCCCACAGCAGCGCATAGCAAGGCTGGCCTTGAGGGAATGGTGAAAGCCCATAAGCGCATAGGAGGTGAGAACGCTCATGCGAGGAGGTGAAATATTTAATGTTTTGACCCAGTAGAGTGATTTTTTTACAAATGTTATTTGTTAGACCAAAATAACCTGCTCCGATATTATCCTGTGCGTTGCTGGTTCCTCGACTCCATCCGCTTTGCGCTGTGACATTTATAGGTTCTTTGATAAGTTCAAGAGCTTTAAGAACTATATTTGGTGTTAGGCTGGAAAATCGAGCTTCGTTATCCTTTTCAGCTTCCATGCAAAACGTTAAGTGGTTGCCAGTAATTAAGGCTATTGCACCGTCGTGTCCATCTTTAATGCCGAGAATATTTGTAGAGTTCGCCTTATAGCTCATGAGGGTTTATCCTGTTTTAACGAGGAGAGTCGATAAGTTCTCGCACCTCTTTAGTGTAGGAGCTGCCACTTCCATAGCCGGCACCGACCAAAAAATGGTTTGTTCCGAGGGGGTGTTGAGCTTTAAAAGCTCGTTGATTTCTTTGTCGTGAAAGTACCCAGTCAACCAAGGTTGTAAGCCTAGGGCAGTTATAAGTAAATTTGCGGTTTGTGAAAGATGTCCAACGTCCATAAGCATAGGGCGGTATGCTCGGGAGTGTGGGTATTTCCACCAGAGTTTTTCCAGTCTGGAAGTAAAAAATATTGCAAATCCTAAATTATTAGCCCAGTGCTGCCCGCATAAATAATAGGATATAGGTTCTTCTGGGAGGTCCTCAATTCGCTCCAGCGTATGCTCCTCACTTATATAGTGATATAGCCCAGAGGCAAGTCCTTCAACATTGCTAACCCAAATATAACCTTCCGTAGCTTGAAGCCCTCCAGCAGAAGGGGAGGTTCTTTTAAAACCGAAAGCTTGCGCGCCAGTTGGCGCGTCATAATCGGGCTCTTTTTTATAAGATAGAGTTCCAAATAATATGGTTGAGAATATGAGTAAGGGTACAGAAGTGTCATGAAACTCTCTGCAGGTGTGACGGGCGAAAAGCGTTTTCCAAAGGCTTGGTTTTTCCATTTCGCTGATGATGGGTTTTGGGAGTAATGTTTTTCGACCCCCTCTAATTGACGACATATTAGGTTCGTCTTTATGAATGGACTCGCAAAATGCTAAGTAGCTTTTTGCGTACTCGATATACATTTTTGGATCGTCTGGGGTAGGAGGATTTGGATGAGACGTCCCGACATGAAAAATGTTGGATAGTACATCCCAACCCCAATCGTCAACAGGTTTAGCGTCCAGTAGCACACCAGATTCACAAATGGATTTATCGAGTTGTGTATTCTGTACGCAACTGCCCATTGAAAACGTAGTTAGCCTCTCTACTTCTTGAATACTTATCTCATGTTGAGTATGGTTTTTGTAATCCCACAAATACATAGTGCCGTCTTTGAATATCAAGAATACTTCGTTTGAAAGCCATTTTTTATAGGTGTGCTCATGTCAGGCTACTTGTTATCTTAATATCGACTTGAGGGATGCCTGGGTGTTACCCCCAGGCGGTGAAATCAATGATTAAGCGCGTTTTGCCGACACTCAGAAGCCTTGATTGTGGACGGGGTAGGTTTGAATGAGTAGAGCGGGGTGGTGACCATTTTTATTGTAAAGTGAGGGTTGGTGTAGGCGTCGTTAGACTGGTTTTTCAAGGTGGGTTCCATCATTACTTTTTTCATGATTTAGTCCTCGAGTTTGTCGCCTTCGCAAAAATGCTAGGCGTAAGGAACCGTAAATCTGACTGATTTCGACGTCAATTGAAAAAAGATCATATGTTTTATTCGTAGTTGCCTTTAAGCGTTAAGGTTGTTGTTTTTTTGTAGGTGAGTTCCTGTAGAGATTTCCTATTTAATGCTTTGGGTCTGGGTTCTGGATGTGTATGCATAACTCGTATTGGTAATATTCAGTAATAAAGTCAAACCAAAAAAAAGCCCCATGACCAAATGGACCATGGGGCTAAAAATTGGCTGGATGCGACCAACCAAAGGAGCTCTTTACATTACTTGGCGCTGGCTACCACGGTGTCTGGCTGCCAGCCACCACCCAACGCTTTGTAGATCGCGACGATGCCGCGATACAGGTCGACTTCGGCCTGGGCCTGGGAGTCTTCGGCGGCCAGGCGTTCACGTTGAGCGTCGAGCAGCACGAGGAAGTCCACGGTGCCTTCGCGGTAGCGGATGGCGGCCAGGTCGGCGGCGGCGCGGCTGGATTCGCTTTGGCGGATCAGCGAAACCAGGCGTTGCTGGCGCTTGCCGTAGTCGCTGAAGGCGTTCTCGGACTCTTCCAGGGCCAGCAGTACTTGCTGCTCATAAGTCGCCAGGGCGCCGTCGGCTTCGGCGTTCGCACCGCGCAAACGGGCGCGGACGCTGCCCAGGTCGAATGCGGCCCAGGTGATGTTCGGGCCCAGGGCCCAGGCGTTCGCGGCGGACGAACCGATCTGCGAGCCGCGGCCGGCGGTGAAGCCGAGGAAGCCGCTGAGGCTGACGCGTGGGAACAGGTCGGCCTTGGCCACGCCGATGCGCGCGGTGGCGGCCGCCAGTTTGCGTTCGGCGCTGAGGATGTCCGGGCGACGTTGCAGCAGTTGCCCCGGGTCACCGATCGGCAATGCCTTGGCAATCGCCGGCAGGTCTTTCGGGCTCAGGTCCACGCTGAGTTTGTCGGGGCGCTGGCCGAGGAGGGTGGCGATGCGGTTACGCTCGCGCACTTGTTCGGCCTGCAGTTGCGGCACGCTGGCCTCGACTGCCGCCAGGCGTGCGTCGGCGCGTTCCACGTCCAGTTGGTCACCTACACCGGCGTCGCGCAGGCTGACGGTAATGGCCTGGGATTCCTGCTGATTCTTCAGGTTGTCCAGGGCGATTTTTTCCCGCAGTTGCGCACCGCGCAATTGGCCGTAGGCGTCCACCAGTTCCGCAATCATGGTGACTTGCAGTTGGTACAGGTCGGCCTCGGCGGCTTGCTGGTCGGCGTCGGTGGCCTCCAGGTTGCGCTGGATGCGACCGAACAGGTCCACTTCCCAGGCCATGTCGAGGCCCAGGTCGTAACGCTCGCTGTTGACGCGTCGGGTGGTCTGGCCAGGAATCTGCCCCTTGGCCAGGTCACTGCTGGCGCGGCTGGTGATGGTCGGCATGGCGTCATTGCTGGCGTCATCGCGAATCGCCCGGGCGGCCCGCAGGCGGGCAAACGCTACCCGCAGGTCACGGTTACCCTGGAGCGATTGAGTCACCAACTGGTTGAGGGTCGGGTCGTCGAACTGCTGCCACCAGATGCCTTCGAACTTGGCATGGTCGTACTGTTTGGCATCGGCGGCAGCCGTGATGTTGGCCGCCTCCGGAGTCTGGGCTTTGTAGTCCGGGCCTACGGCACAGGCGGCGAGCGCCAGTACCAGCAGGCTTGGGACGAATAATTTCACGCTCATTGCTGTGGCTCCAGCTTCAAGGCCTTGGCCGCTTTGCGCGCTTCGCTGCGCTCCACACGGCGGCGGATAAATACATAGAACACTGGCGTCAGCAGCAGACCGAAGAAGGTCACGCCGATCATCCCGGAGAACACCGCCACACCCATGGCATGACGCATCTCGGCACCGGCACCGCTGGAGAACACCAGGGGCACCACACCCATGATGAACGCGAACGAGGTCATCAGGATCGGCCGCAGACGCAAGCGGCAGGCTTCCAGAACCGCAGCCAGCGGGTCGAGGCCTTCGGCCTGTTTGTCCTTGGCGAACTCGACGATCAGAATCGCGTTCTTGCACGCCAGGCCCACCAGTACGATCAAGCCGATCTGGGTGAAGATGTTGTTGTCGCCGCCGGAGATGATCACGCCGGTGATGGCCGACAGCAGGGTCATCGGTACGATCAGGATCACCGCCAGTGGCAGGCTCCAGCTTTCGTATTGGGCGGCCAGTACCAGGAACGCCAGCAGTACGCAGAGCGGGAACACGAACAGCGCGGTGTTGCCCGAGAGGATTTGCTGATAGGTCAGGTCAGTCCACTCGTAGGTCATGCCGTTGGGCAGCTCGTCTTTCAGCAGTTTCTCGATCGCCGCCTGAGCCTGGCCGGAGCTGTAGCCCGGTGCGGCGTTGCCGTTGATCTCTGCGGTGATGAAGCCGTTGTAGTGCATCACGCGGTCCGGCCCGGAGGTGTCGCTGACCTTGATGAAGGTCGCCAGCGGGATCATCTCGCCTTTGTTGTTGCGTACTTTCAGCTGGCCGATCTGGTCTTCATCCAGGCGGAACTGTTGCTCAGCCTGCACGTTGACCTGGTAAGTGCGGCCAAAGCGGTTGAAGTCGTTGGCGTACAGCGAACCCAGGTAGATCTGCAGGGTGTCGAAGATGTCGCTGATCGCCACGCCATGGGTCTTGGCCTTTTCACGGTCGATGGCGGCATCGACCTGGGGCACGTTGACCGTATAGCTGGTGAACAGACCGAACAGTTCCGGCACGCCACGGCTCTTGGTGATGATGTTCTGCACTTCTTTGTACAGCTCGTCATAGCCCAGGTTGCCACGGTCTTCGACTTGCAGGCGGAACCCGCCGATGGTGCCCAGGCCCTGTACCGGCGGCGGTGGGAAGATGGCGATGTACGCGTCCTGGATATCGGCGAACTTGGCGTTCAGCGCGGCCGCAATGGCGCCGGCCGATTCGCTTGGGTCCGTACGCTCGTCAAACGGCTTGAGCGGGGTGAACACGATGCCGCTGTTCGGGCTGTTGGTGAAACCGTTGATCGACAGGCCCGGGAACGCCACGGAGTTGGCCACGCCCGGTTGCTTGAGGGCGATTTCCGACATGCGCTGGATCACCTCGTCGGTACGGTCCAGGCTCGCAGCGTCCGGCAGTTGGGCAAAGGCCACCAGGTATTGCTTGTCCTGGGCGGGTACGAAACCGGTTGGCGTGTGGGCAAAGCCCAGCCAGGTCAGGACCATCAGGCCGGCGTACAGGAACAGCGCGATACCGCTGCCACGAATCACGCGGCGCACGGTGCCCACGTAGCCATGGCTGGCTTTGTCGAAGAAACGGTTGAACGGTTTGAACAGCCAGCCGCCCAGCAGTTTGTCGAGGAACTTCGAGAACCCGTCCTTCGGCGCATGGTGACCTTTAAGCAGCACGGCAGCCAGTGCCGGCGACAGGGTCAGGGAGTTGAAGGCCGAGATCACCGTGGAAATCGCAATGGTCAGGGCGAACTGTTTGTAGAACTGGCCGGTCAAGCCACTGATGAACGCCGCCGGTACGAACACCGCACACAGCACCAACGCGGTGGCGATGATCGGGCCGGTCACTTCGCTCATGGCTTTTTCGGTGGCCGGGAAGGGGTCCAGTCCCAGCTCGATGTTCCGTTCGACGTTCTCTACCACCACGATGGCGTCGTCCACCACGATACCGATGGCCAGTACCAGGCCGAACAGCGACAGTGCGTTAAGCGAGAAGCCGAACAGGTGCATGACCGCAAAGGTACCGATCAGCGAGACCGGCACGGCCACCAGCGGAATGATCGAGGCGCGCCAGGTCTGCAGGAACAGGATCACCACCAGCACTACCAGGATCAGCGCTTCGAACAGGGTATGCACCACCGCCTCGATCGAACCGCGCACGAAGATGGTCGGGTCGTAGACGATGCTGTAGTCCATGCCCTCGGGGAAGCTCTGCTTGAGTTCGGCCATCTTGGCGCGCACTTCATTGGAGATCTCGATGGCGTTCGAACCCGGACGCTGGAAGATCGGCAGGGCCACCGCCGGCTGGTTGTTCAACTGGGAACGCAAGGCGTACTGGTTGGAACCCAACTCCACCCGGGCGATATCGCGCAGGCGAGTGATTTCGCCGTTGGCACCGGAGCGGATGATGATGTTTTCGAACTCCTCCTCGGTCACCAGGCGGCCCTGGGTGTTGACCGACAATTGGAAGCTGGTGGCATTGGGTGCAGGCGGGGCGCCCAGGGCACCGGCCGCCACCTGACGGTTCTGCTCACGGATCGCCGCGACCACGTCACTGGCGGTCAGGTTGCGCGAAGCGGTCTTGTTCGGATCCAGCCAGACGCGCAGGGAATAGTCGCCCATACCGAACAGTTGCACGTCACCCACGCCGCCCAGGCGAGCCAGCTCGTCCTTGATGTTGAGCAAGGCGTAGTTGGACAGGTAGAGCATGTCGTAGCGTTTGTCCGGCGAGGTCAAGTGCACCACCATCGTCAGGTCCGGAGAGGCCTTGTCGACGGTAATACCGATGCGCGTCACTTCTTCGGGCAGCTTCGGCTGGGTCCGGGTCACACGGTTCTGCACCTGTACCTGCGCGTTGTCCAGGTCGGTGCCCAGGGCGAAGGTGATGGTCAGGGTCAGCTTGCCGTCAGCGGTCGATTGCGAGGACATGTACAGCACGTTCTCGACGCCGGTGATGGCTTGTTCCAGAGGGGCGGCCACGGTTTCGCCGATGACCTTGGGGTTGGCGCCCGGGAAGTTGGCACGCACCACTACGGTGGGCGGCACGACTTCCGGGTATTCGCTGATCGGTAGCTGGAACAGCGAAATAGCACCGGCGATCAGGATCAACAGCGAGAGCACCGCTGCGAAGATCGGCCGTTTAATGAAGAACTGGGAAAAATTCATTTCTAGTCGTATCCCTTAACCGCGTGGAGTCGCGACGCTGGCCAGCTTGGGCGCGGATTTCTCCGGGGCCACTTGCTCCAGGTTGCTGGCTTCAAGCGCTTGTCGTTGTTGTGCCAGGGCCGCGAGGGTTTCCTTGCTGGCCATCGGGATGGTTTCCGGTGTGACCGGCGAACCCGGGCGAACGCGCTGCAGGCCCTTGACGACAATGGTGTCGTCCTTGTTCAGGCCGTTGCGCACGATGCGCAGGCCTTCCAGTTTTGGCCCCAGTTCAACCGAGCGATAGGCCGGCTTGTTGTCGGCGTCCATCACCAGCACGAATTTCTTGCCCAGGTCGGTGCCCACGGCTTCGTCGGTGATCAACACCGCCGAGTAGGTGCCGCTGCCCACCAGCTTGAGACGCGCGTACAGGCCAGGGGTGTATTCACCCTTGCTGTTGTCGAACACGGCGCGGCCGCGGATGGTGCCGGTGGCGGGGTTGACCTGGTTGTCGACGAAGTTCATCTGGCCCAGGTGCGGGTTGCCGTCTTCGTTGGACAGGCCCAGGTACACCGGGGTGGTGGCACCGCGACGGCCCTGGCGTGCCAGCTCGGTGTACTTGAGGTACACGCGTTCGTCGGCATCGAAATAGGCATAGACCTTGTCAGTGGAAACCACGCTGGTCAGCTCGGTGACGTCGGCGGTCACCAGGTTGCCGGCGGTGATGTCGGCACGGCTGACACGACCGCTGATCGGCGAGGTTACGCGGGTGAAGCTCAGGTTCAGCTTGGCCAGGTCCAGTTGCGCCTGGATCCCGGCGACGGTGGCACGGGCTTCCTGGGCGGCAGTGGTACGCGAGTCGGCCAGCTCGGCGGAAATTGCGTTGCTCTGACGCAGGCGTTCGCCACGCTGGGCTTCGTTTTCGCTGCGGGTCGCGGCGGCTTTCGTTTGTGCAAGCTGGGCTTCAAGGCGGCGTACTTCGGCCTGGAACGGACGCGGGTCGATCTGGAACAGCAGGTCGCCTTTCTTCACCAGCGCACCTTCGGTGAAGGCGACCTGGTCGATCTGCCCGGACACGCGCGGACGAATCTGCACGGTTTCCGGCGCTTCGAGGCGCCCGGTGAACTCGTCCCACTCGTTGACGGGTTGCTCCAGCACCTTGGCCACACTGACTTTCGCCGGGGGCATGGCGGCCGCTTGGTTCGGGGTCTTGCCGCATGCGCTCATCACCACCACGGCCAGAATCGCCAAGGGGAAGCGCAAATGTTTGAGTGACTGTTCCATGAGGTGCATCCGCCAATGTATTTGAGATGGGCGGATCATGCGCGGCGATGTGCTATGTCACGAATCGAATGAAGCGAAGGTAACTATCATTCGGAATGATATAAGCCAGAGGCAAGCCCTCTAGCATGGGCGCTTCCTTAGGTACCTATCAATGGCTGTGATGAAAAAGAGTGTTGTGAATACTGCAAGGAACGTTCGGGCCGTGTGGTGCTCGCTCCTTGCCCATATAGAAAGAAAGGCTGCGGAGGAATGGCGTTCAGTCAGGAAAAGGCGGCACCATTCCTGTGCTTAGCGGGCTTTTTTTGTGGTGAGCGGGCTTGTCCCGCGCTGGGATGCGCAGCGGCCCCAACAGGGCCGCCGCGTTTTTCCAGGGAGAGCGCAGTGTCGGGTTTTGGGAGTGCCCGCAACCCCGATGGCTACCGCGTACCGAACGCCACCAACACGCTCAGCGCGCCCTGGTTGTCTCCCAGGCCGATGCCGTAGCGTCCCTCCAGGTCATCGTTGATGCACAGTTGCAGCTCACCGGTCTGGCCGGGCGGGACCTCGCCCAGGTCGCCCACCAGAAACGGCGTGCCGGTACTGCCCACGCGGCCGATCAGCGCGCCCTCATTGGCCCCCGGCAAGGTGTAGCCCGCCTTGGCGATCAACCCCGGGCTGCCATTGCCATCGACCATCCCACCCACCGGGCTGGCCAGCCATTTGCCGCTGACATACCGCACCAGGCGTGGGCTCGGCCCGCTGATCTGCACGCCGGTGCCTTGCCATGGCTGGTTGGCCTGGACCTGCACGGTGGTGGCTTTGAGCTCGTTGCACAGCGTATCGCCAGCCTGGATCGACAGCGCAGCGATGGTCAGGCTCGGGTTGGACGTGCCGGTGCTGGGGAACACGCCGTCGCCTACCAGGAACAGGTTCTTGTGGTCCCAGCTGCGCTGGTCTTTGTCCACCACCGCGGTCTTGGGATCGTCGCCCATGCGGTAGGTGCCCATCAGATGCCCGGCGCCCTGGAACGAGTAGGACTCGCCCTGATAGTCGAACACGCCGGGCGGGATGTTCTGGGTCAGTTCGGTGGCGCCGAGCAGTTCGGTAATGATATGGGTGGCGAGCAGACGCGCTTGCTTGAAGCCCTCCTTGGTGTAGTCCGACAATTCATAGTGGATTTCCGGGCGCGGGATGCCCAGGCGGTCTTTGTATTGGCTGGACGGCACGATGTAGCAGTTGGCGTTGTCGGGGTCCTCTTCCACCTGTTCCACCAGAAACCCGATGCGGAACTGGCGCGTCAGCAGGTTGTTGAGCTGCTGCACCAGCGCGGTGCCGAACAGCGCCTGGGACGGCTCCTTGGGCGGCTCTTTGCCGGGCGACAGCGGGTTGGTGCGGCTGACGTTGGTGCCATCGATCAGGTCGGCGACGGTGGTGTAGGGGTCGCCGATCGGCCAGTTCCAGCCTTCATTGCCGATCTCGATGCGCCACGCCGCGCGCTGGCTGCGAAAGGCGCCATCGCGCAGGCTTTCGATACCCGAGGTGGACACCGGCCCACGGTACGGGAACACCGTCTTGCCTTCGGGCATCAGGCCCCAGGCCAGGTAGATCGGGTGGTCGGCCAGGCTGCGACCGACCTGGCCGCTGCTGTTGGCCACACCGTTGGGCCAGGCGCTGCTGACGGAGTTGAGCAACAACTTGGGGGTTTCGATGGCATGGGCGGCGATCACATACCGTTGGCCCGTGGCCACGCCTGTGGCGGTGGCGGGCCCGTCGCCCAACTGGTACTGGATGAACTCGATGCCGCTGACGGTGTTGTCCGCCGCCACCGTCACCTTGCTTGCCACGGTTTTGTAGAGCACCCGCACATTGCCGGTGTTCAACGCGTTGTTCATCGTTATCGTCGCGTCGTACTTGGCCTGGATCGGGCAGATCGGCGTGCAGTTGGTATTGCCCGCGCACACGCGTCGACCGGCGTAAGGCTGGGAGTTGCGGCCGGCGGGTGTCGGGCTGACCACCAGCGGCAGCCCCTCGAACGACTGGCCCTGCACCGCGTTGACGAAGCTGCCGTCCACCAGCGACAGCGGGATGCTGGTCATCGGGAATTGGTAGTTGGTCGGGAAGGTGATGCCCAGGTACCCCTGATCGGCGACATTGGCGGCCACGCCGATTTCCGCCTCCGCCCGGCAGTAGGCACTTTGCAGGTCGTTGTAGCTGATCGGCCAGTCCACGCCCACGCCATACAGCGACTTCATCTTGAAGTCGTGGGGCAGCATGCGCAGGCAGGTGGCCACCCAGTGCCAGGTGGTGCCGCCGCCCACTCGCTCATAGGTGCTGGTGAACGCCATTGGGCCTTTCTGCACCAGGTAGCTGACGTCCGGGTCGTTCCAGCCATTGATCAGGTCGGCGATGGTCGGACGGGGCGCGTTCTGTTCGGCGGGGTTGCGCGCCGGGCTCAGGGTACTCACCGGCGGGTAGGGCGATTCGGGTGATTTCAGCGTGGCGGTGTAGAAACGCTCCAGGTACTGGTTACGGTTGGGCGGGATTTCCGGGCCGGACTCCAGCACCAGCACCTTGACCCCCGCAAGGCCCAGTTGATAGGCAATCAGGCTGCCCGCCAGGCCGGCGCCGACGATCACTACGTCTGCTTGTTCGGTACTCATGACGATGCTCCTGTCTGGGGGCTGGCCGGCACGCCGGTGAAGTCTTGAAGACTCGGTGGCACTTCGTTCCAGTAGCCGAAGAAGAACTCGCTGTAGCCCATCGGGTGGGCCTGGGCGATTTTCCAGGCCCAGCTCTCGGTGTAGGCCTCACTGCTGACCACCGTCTGCTGGTTCACGGCAAACCCATCCTGGGTATACGGCTGGTACCACACGCCAAGCAGCCACAGCTTCATGATCGCGCGTGCCGCCAGGGCCGTTTGCGTGGTGGCCGGCTGGCCGTTCTGCATCAGGATCGCGGTGCCGATCTGTTGCGGGGTCGCCTTGTCCGCCACGAGCGTGGCGTATTGGGCGAGCAGGGCACTCAGCACGTTTTGCCCCAGCCTTGGGCCGATGAATGCAAGGAAGGTGGTGGGCAGGCCGATGGGGTCAACGGATGGCGCCAACAACTCTTGATCGATGCCGGTGAGCACCACACTCAGGCCGGTGAAGTTGTCCAGGTCGGTACTCATGGCTGACTCCCTGTCGCGCCGATGGATTGGGCGCGCTCCAACAAGTAGGTGAAGTCCGCGAAGCTGGTGCGCGGCGATTGGGTCACGTGGGTGGCGGCGTTGCCGTGGCAGGCGATGCAACTGGACGACGCCTGGGGCACGGTGCCCTGGATGTAGGTTTCCAGCGTGGCATTGGCGAGGAACGACGGCGCCGGCTTGCCCAGCGGTGCGGTGGCCGAGATCTGGCAAGGTGGCTGGCCGGTGAGAGTCGGCCACTGGGTGCTGATCAACTGGTAATTGGCCCACACGCTGTTGGGGTTCACCGTACGCAACAGGTTCTGGTAGGTGGTGTTGAGGGTTTTGGTGGCGTCAGTCAGCGGTATTTCTCGCACGATCTGCGACGGCGTGGCCTTCACTGCCGGGTTCCACGGCCGGGGCGGCGGCTGGTTGACTTCGGCCTGGCTGCTGGCGTTATAGAACAGGTACGGCCCGGTGCGCTCGGCGGGCGGCGTGGTTTTTTCCGGCACGTTGTCGACATGCTCGAAGGTGGACCACACCCACTGTGGCGCGCTGGTGGTCTTGTGCACGATGTGCAAGCCCACCAGCCCCACGGGTTCGGCGGTACAGGACTCGGCCACCACCGGCCCCTTGCTCGGGTCGCTGTTGCCGGGGGTGTACACCAGCGCATCGACGGTGTGGAAATTTTCAGGCTTGTCGTTGCCGTCCAGCACTTTCCACGACGCCTTGACCATCAGCGAGCCGACCTCGCTGGTGCTCGGGTTGCCGCAACTGAACGCCACGGCGTTGGTCGGGCTGGCGGCAAAAAACGCCTGCTGGCCCTGGATGCTATACAGCCCGTTGTTGACGATGCCGTCGAACATCGACTGGTTCACCACGATTTCATTGCGTGTGTACACGCCGCTCTGGTCCACCAGCGGGCCGCTTTCGAAGGGCTGGATAAACTCATCGAGCACATCCGGCACCTTGCCCATCTGTTGCAGCAACCGCCCTGAGCCCTTGCCTTCACAGGCTTTCGGCACGGCGGCGGGGGCGTGGTAAGGCTGCGGTTTCTGCCCTTGTGGCAGGAATATCTGGTAACTCTCCCGGTAGCTTTCCCACACCGTGGCCGCATCCTGCTGGCCGATCTGTACTTTGGTATTGGGGTTGCCATCGGGCAAGGCAGGCCAGCTCAGCGCGATGAACGTCTGCCAGGACATTTCATCGAAGTTTTCCTGCAGGCTGGTGAGGGAAAACGGCGGAGTCGCCGTGACATCGAAGGGTATCTGCGTGGACAGCGTGGGGGCCGCGACAACCACCGGGCTCAACAAGGCGCCGAACAGCGCGCAGCCGAACCATGGCCGGGGCCGATGGGGTTCCATTCTCATCGTTATCTCCTTGGCATCAGGCGCCAGGAGATTGCCGGTCCGTCGTGGACTCTTCACCGCGCCTCCTGGCACGTTGGTGAGCGTAGATAACGTGGTATGGGCGGGTGAATGGACGGCTAGACCGTTTTGCAATAAAGGCAATCGCCGCATCGAAAACCAGGGATTTCGGGGCGGTTTGACAGGGCAACGGGTGCAACTATATTGGTGATGTCAAGACGCAATCACAGGCCGCTCGCATGGATGGGTATGGTTCACTTCGACGCAGATTGCGTTGGCCCAGGCGATGGGGGCGGTTCGCCTGTCTGGTCCTCTCGGGTGCTTGCGCGTCACTGTTGGCGTTCGCCACCGACGCCGGCGAGGAAGACACCCCGATCAGCTTCAGGCTGGCACCCCGAGCGCTGAGCGACAATGACATTCAAGTATTTAACGGTAGCCCTGCAAAGAGTGGTGACTGGCGGTCCATTGCAATCAGTGAGGGGGGGACCTGTACGGCGACCTTCGTTGGAAAGGGAGTACTGTTGACCGCCGCTCACTGTGTGGTGCTGGACAATAACCGGTTTGCCTCACCCATCCGCATTGGCCCGTTCACGTATCGATGCTCGGTGGATCCGGCCTATCTGGATACGAAGCAGATGCCCAGCGTTCGCCACCCCGCAGATTATGCGCTATGCCTTGCCGAGCCCTACGCCGGGAAGGTTCCCGACACGTTCCTGCACGTGGTCTGGGACACGCTGGATCTGCGGGCAGTGGCTGAAAACGATGTGTTGCTGGTGGCGGGCTACGGTTGTGTCTCATGGGTGTTCAATCCGTCTACCGGCACTATCAGCGAAACAGAACCGGATAAAACCCTGGCCGTGGGTGATTTCAAGGTCAAAGGCTTGCAGGCAGACACCTTCTCCAGTGAGTCGGACGGCAAGACCCGCAGCGCATTGTGTGCGGGTGACTCCGGAGGGCCTGCGTTCAGTGGCGTCAACGCGATGAAGCCTGGCGGTGCCCGTACCATTCGGGGCGTCGCCTCCAGAACCTATGTAGACGAAAACACCGTGGTGTCGTACTTCGCGGCGTTGTCCACCGCGCGGTTTGCCACGTTCCTGGGCTGTTGGAGAAAGGCCAATCCCGGCGCCCATGTGATGGTTAAACCGCCCGCCGCAGCCACACAGGGAGAGTCGGCATGCGCCAGCGCCATATCGTCACGCTATTAGGCCTCCTGGCCAGCCCTGCGTTCCACGCATCGGCCATTGAACCGGATAACGCCTCGACGTTTCGTGCAACCCGCGCCCAACTGCCCGATGCGCTGGTGAACTACGTCGCGACCCATGCCGAGCCCCGGCTGCTGGATCGCGCGACTTATCCCGCAGCCCATCAAGTGAGTGCACAAGGCGTCATCGAACTGCTCTGCGGGAAAAACCTGCCTGAATATGAAGCGGTATGGCGCCAGCGCAATGGCCTGCCCGATACATTCGACATGCGCAAACCCATGGGCGACAAGGCATACACACTTAACTGGCCCGCGTGTTTTTACATCAGAGACACGAACAGCGAATTTGTGGTGCAGCCCAATCGAACGCTCAGTGGCAAATTCGTCGAGCGTATTGGCCGGGCAGGGTCGGCCCGTGAAATGCAGGCGTATTTCCAGCGTGCCAACATTGACGATGTGCAGCCCGGAGAGACGGTACCTCTTCCTTTCGCCACCGAGTCTGTCACCTTCACGCCCAGCGTTGACCGGGCCGATTTCGAACGTAACCTCACCGCACTGTCGGTCAAGCTCGAAGGGGATTCGCGCACCGCTGCACAGAAGGTGACCGTCAAGCCCAAGCTGGCCGATGAGATCGTGACCGCCGTCAGCGATGCCGGTGTGGCATTGCCTGACTGCGTTGGCAGCCAGGCCACACCCTTCGATGCGGCCAGGATCAGGCAACGGTTGTCGGTGCTGCACCACGCTTATAAAAAGTCGCTGAACAACGTGACGGTCATGGTGCTGGACAATGGCTTCAGCGCGGCTCACCTGACGGGTGCCGAGTTGACCTTTGCCAGTAAATTCCCCAAACCGTTGTTTCAGCTGAGCGATAATAACGGCGAGGAGGAGCTGGAAACCCCGGTCGCGATCTCTGATGAGGTCCGCCTGCAACCGCTGATCCGCCTGGCTGAGGTGAATGCGCCGCGCGCGATTGCCGGGCATGGTACGCACGTGACCGGCACGGTCATCGGCGGGCAATGGATGGACCCCGTGTCTACGCTGTTTGTCTCCGGTGACCAGGAGAGTTGGCTGCGCTTGCGGGTAATTCCGCTGTCAGCCGGTACCCAGCGGGTCTCTCGAATCGCACTTGACGAGGCCATGTTCCGGGTCGACCTGAGCCAGCCGAAAATCGTCAACATGAGTGTCCGTTACGGCTCTGGGCAGGACGAGAAGCTGAGAAAGGTCATCGTCGACAACCGCAAGACCCTGTTTGTGGTGGCTGCCGGAAACGACTCAAGGGATGTCAGTAGCCGATACGGCAATGACCCTTCACTCATTCCGGCCAGCCTGGGCGGGGACAGAAACGACAATGTGATCTCTGTCGGCGCAGAAAATGGCTACGGCTACCTGACCCCCTTCAGCAACTACAGCGCCTCGCGCGTGGATATAGCGGCATTGGGTTGCAACGTTGCTTCTACGCTGGATGGCGAGCAAGTCGACTTGCTCAGTGGTACCTCCCAGGCCGCCGCACTGGTGAGTTTTGCCGCGACGCTGCTGGCGCGTCACGGGTTGGACGCCAAGGGCATCAAGCGCCGCCTGTTGATCAGCGGTGATCTCCTGGAAGGCGTGCTTCGACTGGATAACGGTAAGCCGCGCGCAGTGGCGGCGAATGATCAGTCGCCCGCGCAGGTCTATTCACGTTCGCGGGTCAATATCGAAAAGGCGCTGCTGTTCAACCGGGACTATCTGCGCCTGCGGGTCAAGGACGCCGCGAACAGTGACGCCCCACCCAGAGACGTCGAGCTCACAGGCGATCTGCATGTGCAGGGCGCAATCGACTGCGGCGTGGCCACTGACGGACAGCACATCTTTGCACTCAAACGCAGTGCTTCCGGCGGTTTGTGGTGCTTCCGCCATGACCAGCTCGCGCCTTCAATGGCGTCGCCAGGGGATGACTTTCAAGTGTTTGTCGAGGTCCGCGACGAGTTGAATGTCCCCGCTGGCGGCTTTTCGCGTTATACCCCGGGGCAAACCGTTGAGGTGGCGCTGGGCGATCTCCAGGAATTCATTCGTTCGGAAAATTACTTGCGAGCCACCCAGGAGGAACAGTGACATGCGCCATTTCGGAACGGCTTTTGCGGTTGCAGCATGCGTCACCACGGCGAGTTGCACGACTAACCTGCAATCACACACGCCCTCCGACACGGGTATCACACAGGGTGTGACTTATCATCTGCCGGAGCTTCACTACGACGTCGAGGTGAAGCGAACCTTGACCCAGTGCCCCATCCTTGCGGATCAGCATCACCCTGATGCGGTCGGACAGATCGAGTTCCAGACCCGTGCCACCATCACGCCACGTACTGTTGCCGGGCAGGAGGTGGTGATTGATGTCGAGGCATTGTCGGCGTTTACCAAAATCACCAGTTTTGAGCTGGAACGTTACCCCAACGGGATCATCAAGTCGGTCAACGCCAAAGTGGATGACCGCACGGCCGATGTGGCCAAAGAGGCGTTCAAGGCGGTGGTGAGCATTGGCAAGATAGCCATCGGCTTGCCGACACCTTCCGCGACTTCGGCGGGCCTGACCAGACGCAGTTATTTCCTGGCTTGCAGTGTCGGCGCCAGCGCGCAGGTAGCGGCCATGCCGGCGTTGCGCCAAGCCGTCAAGGACCGCGATGCGGCGTTTACACAGGCCGATGAAGCGCTGAAGGCGTTCAATCAAAAGCACCCGGTGGCAACCCGCAAAGGCCCGCTGGTGAACCAGGCTGCCCAGTTGGAGCGTGCACAGATGCTGGCGAAGGAATCGCAGGCGGCGGCAGGCGAGGCACTGACCAAGGCGCTGGATGACATCACAGTGGTCTCCCGGTTTACTTACGTGCCAGGACAAACCTCCACGGACCGACCCGTCCTGGCTGCCCGGCACGCCCAGGGGTTCAAAGTATGCAGAGGGGAGAAACCTGCTACGCCAGCCGCCTCGGAAATCAACGGTGTCTATAACAGTCTGGTAGATGCGGTGAGTGGTACCACATCACCTCAATCCATTGTGCAACTGCGCTCGTTGTCCAGTGACCGTACCGGAAAGTCGCGTTGGCTCGTGCATACCCTCGGGCCTGATCTCACATTCGACTGCAATCAGGCCGTCAAGGCGCAAGCTCGCTGGAGCGATGGCACCGGCCAGCCTGGTGCGGCCGAGCGCGCCGAAATTGCCGCAGCCGTGCAGGCAGTCTGGGAAAATCCCATAGCGCTGGATGAAATCAGCTCGACCATCAAACGTCTGCAAGCCACCGATGTACTGATCACCGCCCACACGCTTTCATCGGCACGTGCACCCCTGGCGCTGGGCGCCACGCCCACCTGCACCGCCGACGGCAACCAGCGCTGCGGCATCCTCTACCGAACCCCGCTGCCGGCACGTTTGCGTATCTGTCGCTACCTGTCAGACACCCAAGGCATCCCGAACCCCGAGCAATGCCACGCCTTGAGCAGCACTGACCCGGCCGTGCTGGTCACGGACGAACGTCCCATCCCACAATTGGGGCACCTGGCCTCGCTGGGCTTGCGCAACGGCCCGTTCACCAACAATGAACTGTCGGCCTCGTTCAACGAGGACGGCAGCCTGATCACGATGAGCTACAAGAAACCTCGTGCTGAAGCCGTCGCCATCGGTGAAACGGTCAATTCGGGCCTCGACGCCGTGACCGCCATCAAGCTCTATTCGAACGGCAGAGAACTGCGCGAACTGGCGGACGACAAGGCTGTTGCCGACGCGCAGGTTGCGTTGCTCAACGCGCGCAAAGCGCTGGTTCAGCCACGGGAAATCACCACGCTGGAGAACCAGGCCAGCCTGCTCAAGGCACAGGGTGCGTTGATCGATGCGCAGATTCAACTGCACAAGAAGCAGGCCGAACTGGATGCGTTGAATGCGTCGACAGAGGGAAGTGCCGTGCCGTGACCGCTGCTGAACCGAGTGCGCGAATTCCTGGTGGCCAGGCGGATTCTTGAGCGGGACTGATCCGGTTTCACAATTATTCACAACGCCGATCTACCCCTGCGGTTCCTAGCCATCCTCTGTTTCGAGACCACGCCACGGCCAAGCGCCTGTGGCGACGGTCATCGTTTGGTAACCCTTTTGGCCTTTGCTCTCTTTGGATCCCAACTTTGTCGCTCCAGACGGTTACGCATCAAGGAGAACGCCCATGTCAGCACCGGTCAGCAACGCCCCCGAGATCAAGACGCTCACCAAACACGATTCCAGCGCCGAATGGGGCGACGCGGTCGACCGGGCCAAGGCCAAGGACGCCGGCATCGAGTGGAATCGCCCGAAGGATGATCACCGTACTGCCCAGGAAATCATCGACGACACCCCGTTGCTCAAGAACCTCGGCAACCAGAGCGGGGTGAAGGACAAGCTGCGCGAGCGCACCGGTGATTTCGAGCATGACGCGGATGCGGCCTACCGTGCCAAGCAGGTGTTGGAGCATGTCGAGCGTTTCGACGAGAACGGCTCGCGCCTGGTGGGCGGCGACATCGACAACGGCAAGGTCGACGGCTTCACCAAGGGCGGCGATGCCAAGCATGGAACCGAGGCCGGGCGCCTGCAGGACTTCGGCAAATACGGCTGGGACAATCTCAAAGGTGAGCTCAAGCACATCGAGACGGCCAACGACGATCCCGAGGCGCGCTCCAAGGCCGAGGCCGCAGGCATTCGCTGGGAACGCCCGGAGGGCGACGAGCGCTCGGCCCAGGACATCATCGATGGCAGTCCGTTGCTCAAGAACCTCGGCAACCAGAGCGGCGTGAAAGACATGCTCAAGGAGCAGGTCGGCGACTTCGAACACGACGCCAACGCGGCGTACCGTGCCACCCAGGTGCTCGATCATGTGGTGCGTTTCGACGGCAATGGCGAGCGCCTGGCCGGCAACGACGTGGACAACAGCAGCATCGACGGCTTCACCCGCGATGGCGAAGCGCGGCATGACACCGAAGCGGGGCGCCTGCAGGATTTCGGCAAGTTCGGCTTCGACAGCCTCAAGGGCAAACTGCAGCACGCCGATGACGTGGGCAAGGACGACAAGCGCCGCGAGGCCGCCGAAAAGGCCGGTATCGTCTGGGAACTGCCAAAGGACGACAAGCGCTCGGCCCAGGAGATCATCGACGACAACCCGTTGCTCAAGAACCTCGGCAACCAGAGTGGCGTGAAAGATGCGCTGAAGGAGCAGGTCGGCGATTTCGACAAGGACCCCAACGCGGCCTTTCGCGCCATTCAAGTACTCGACCGGGTAGTGGGCTATGACGAGAGCGGCAAAGCGCTGACCGGCAAAGACGTGGCCAACACCAGCGTCGACGGTTTCACCCGCAGCGACGAGGCACGCCACGGTACTGAAGCCGGACGCCTGCAGGACTTCGGCAAATACGGTTTCGAATCACTGGCCAAGCCCCAGGGCGTTGACGAGGTCGGCAGCTACAAGGACTTCCTCAAGGCCAACCCGGACGCCGATGCCGGTTCCAAACAGGTCGCCCGTTATGCCGGGATCTTCGACGCCAAGTACGATTCGATCCGGGGCAAGACCGGCGCCGATGGCGCGGTGACCCAGCAGAATATCAAGGACTATCTCGCCCAGAACCCGCAATTGAGCAAGGAAGAAAAAGAGGCGCTGAACTTCTTCTCCCAACCGGGCGCGTTCCGCAAACTCGATACGGCCAGCAACAACATCGGCGACAAGCCTGACGGCAAGGTCAGCCGCGACGACGCCCAGACCTGGCTGAAAAACGCCGCGCCCAAGGATGCCCAAGGGCTGGCCAGCCTGATCACCGATGTGTCCGCCGGCAACGTCACGCGCAATGTGGACACCAGCAAGCTGGACAAGGACATCTTCGAACACCCGGAAAACTACAGCGCCGAACAAAAGGCCGCCGTGCTGCTCGACTTGCAGGATGCGCAGAAGCTGGTGGTCGATGGTGCCAACGCCGGGGTGTGGAACAGCGACTACGGCAAGGTTTCCATCGCCAACCGCTCGGGGGCGGTGTGGGAGCCGGAGAAAGTCTTGCAGGACATCAACGATCACATGAGCATCCTGCAAAACGACAAGGCCACGGCTGACTACCTGAAAAAATCCGGCGATGAGGCCGTGAAAACCCTGTTCGAAGAAAACCCCGGCCTGAAAGAAGCGACCACCAAGACCTACGAAGAACAGGTCAAGTCCGGCAAGGCGCTGGACGCCGCATGGGACGCGAACACCAAGGACGGCAAGACTGACCAGCCCACCGCGTTGGCCAGCTTCTACGCCACCGCCACCAGTCTGCAATCGATCCTGGGCGTCGACGATGCCAAGGCAATCCAGGGCGCGGTTGCCAAGTCCTCGCACAATGAAGACTTCAAGACCTTCTACAAAGACCAGTTGGCCAGTGGCGAGCGCATGCGCGAATTGCTCAAGGACAATACACCGGAGCAGGCAGCCTCGGAGTTCAGCCTGGAAGTGGCGCTGTATAACTCCGCGCTGGATCCGGAGTTCACCGCTAAATATGACAAGCAGCTCAACGACAACTTCTCCACCATCACCCAGGAAAATCTGTTCAAGGGCGCCACGTTCGATGACCTCAAGACCGCCTTCGGCAAGGACGGCGGTGCGGATCTGGACGAAGACAAGGTGCGCAAGCTGATCGACCAGGTACGCAACGAGAGCCCCGAGCTGCTGTTGAACGCCGACGGCACAGTGGCCACCACCGACCAGGTGCTGGCGGGTTTCCGAGGGGACTGGGATATGTTCCGCCAGGGCACCAAGGCCTTGGACAAAATCGATGAGTTGTCGAAGCTGGGCGCCGCTGGCGACCCCGACTTCAAGCCGATACTCAACCCGGATGGCAGCCCCAAGCAATCCTATAAAAGCGGCGTTCTGCATGGTGTGAGCGGGCTGTTCCTGGCCGGTGTCACCATCGCCCGTGGTGCGCAGAGCGGCGGCAAACTGACCGACCGCAACATCGTCGACATCACCACCGGCTCCGTGCAGACCACCACCGTGCTGATCGAAGGCGGCTCCAAGGCCTATCAGCAACACCTCGGTGAAGCGATCAAGAAAGGCGAGACGTCGGGCAGCGGCACGTCCACCAAACTGCTCGACAAGATCAAGGACAACCTCAAGGGCGAAAACGGCGTGAAGGTGGCGAAGAACTTCGAGGAAGCCGCCAAGGGCTTCGGCGGCCTGGCCAACATTGTCGCGGGAGCCTACGGCATCTTTGACGGCGTCAACGCCCTGCGCCGGGGTGACAAGCTGGCTGGCGGGTTCGGCATCACCGCAGGCTCCCTTGGCGTCCTGGCCGGCAGCGCCTCGGCGGTGGAGGGCGGCCTCGGCCTGCTCGGCGCCAACCTGCCACGTTTCCTCCCGGGCCTGGCGGCCACGGCTGGCGTGTTGGGCTTCCTGGGTGCCGGCGTGGCGGTACTGGCCACGCTTATTCCGGGGCTGGTCAAGGAAGGGCAGGAGCAGGTCAAGTCCGACAAGTTTGGCGACCTGCTCGGCGATGCGCTCGAGCGCTACAAGATCGATGGCGTGCCGGACGGGACCATTGACGACATTCCGACCAAGGACTGGCCGGGTGGTGAGCAGTGGACCTCCTGATATCCAGGCCACAGCCCTTGTAGTGAGCGGGCTTGTCCCGCGCCGGGCTGCGCAGCAGCCCCAACGGAAGCACCGCGCAGTCCGGTTTTGCGACCACTTCGCGCTCCAGCGGAGGCGGTGCGACGATTCGACAAGCCTGCTCATCACAAAAAGCGGCTATCACTTCAGGTTCACTGTAAGTCTGTAAAGTTGCGGCTATAAAAATTTACAAAAATAAACAGTTATGGGTTTTTAGTTTGCACGTTATTGTCGTCGGCTTTTAAACGATCGCGATATTGAAGTTGGATGGGGTAAAAAATAAAAGAAGGTTGCCATTGGTCGGCTAGCAAGTAGCCTTTTTGGGCTGTAGTTGACAGACTTATATATCTGCCCAAAAACCTCTCTGTCAGCCCAAGGACGCTGGCAATGAGCGCGCTGGCCGCAAGACAAGAGACTTGCGGTAGCCTGCGTCTCGACACGGAAGACCTATCTACTTGCGTCCACGAGCACAACGACATGTTTTTCAATGCCCGCAAAAAAACCATTGCCGCGTTGCAAGCAACCAACTACCAGAACACCGCGCTGTTAACGGCCATCGATAGCGCCATGTTGACCATGACCTTCGATTGGCAAGGCGTTGTTTTGCATGCAAACAGCAACTTTCTCAAAGCCTTGGGCTACAGGCTGGACCAAGTGGTCGGCCAGCCTCATCGCCTGTTGTGCCCTCCAGACCCTGCTCGCGCTGCTGACTACAACGAGCTATGGCAGCGACTGCGCAGCGGACAGTTTGGGTCGGGTACGTTCGAGCAAGTCTGTGCGGACGGTACGTCAATATGGTTGGAAGCCAGTTATCAACCTGTTTGTGATCAGTCCGGAAAGTTGATCAAAGTGGCCATGTACGCGCTGGACGTCACCGTTAAAGTGCAAGCCGAAAGCGAGGCCCGTGCAAAATGGCAGGCCATTGATCGGGCCATGGCGATTATCGAATTTGATCCCGACGGGACGATTCTGACGGCGAACCCCAACTTCTTGCAGCGAGTGGGTTACAGCCTGGCGAGCATTCAGGGCAAACACCATCGTGTGTTCTGCAAACCCGAGTTGGTCAATAGCAGCGCTTACAGCGACTTCTGGCTTCGGTTGAACAAGGGGGAATGTTTCAGCGGCCAGTTCGAGCGCGTCGATAGTCAGGGCCGGACCCTATGGCTGGAAGCCAATTACAACCCTGTGTACGACGCCAAGGGCAAGCTGTGCAAAGTCATCAAGTTTGCCTCGGATATCACGGCCATGGTGGAAAAACATGCCGCCGATGCCCAGAGTGCCAGTCAGGCCTACCACATTTCCTTGCAAACCCGGGATGCCGCCGAAAAAGGCTCGCAGGTGATTCAAGAAACGGCCAGCGGCATGCGTGAAATCGCTGCCGATATCGATCAGTCTTCAGCGTTGATCACGCGGCTCGGCGAGCGCTCGGAGCAGATCACGACCATCGTCAACACGATTCGGGGGATCGCCGACCAGACCAATCTTTTAGCGCTGAACGCCGCGATTGAAGCCGCTCGTGCGGGTGATCAAGGGCGCGGGTTCGCGGTGGTGGCCGATGAAGTCCGGCAACTGGCGGCGCGGACCAGCGGCTCAACCCGGGAGATTTCCTCGATGATCGAGATGATCCAGAGTGAAACCCGCCAGGCCATCGACAGCATGGAAGGCACTCGCAACCGTGCGGCGCACGGCGTGGGGCTGGCCAATCAAGCGGGTACGGTGATCCTGCAGATTCGTGAGGGGGCGAACGATGCGGTGCAGGCCGTGAGCATCTTTACCCGCGAGCAAGGCACTGCATCGGTCTGATCCGTCAAGTCGCGCGTAGTGTCGGCTGGACGATAGTGCAAGAAGTCGGGATAAACCGGCTATCTGCCGCGTGGTTTTCTTGCCGACACTCCGGTACCTCAGGACTCATTATCAGGGGCACCGAAACATGCAGACTTCGAACCATTTGCGTCATTCTCGCGATTTGATCAGCACCGCGCTCTTGGCGTGCATGGCGCTGCTGTCGCAACCGACAAAGGCGGTTGAGCCTGACAGCGTTGAATCCCGCAACAAGCAAACCGTCACGCAAGCGTTCGATCGCTGGGCGAGCGGTGGCAAAGGCTTTTTCAACGAAATGCTGGCGACAGATGTCGTCTGGACGATAAAGGGCTCGGGGCCTTCGGCAGGCGTGTTTAAAGGCCGCAAGGCTTTCCTGGCTGAAGCCGTGTGTCCTTTCGCTTCTCGACTGTCGGCCCCGGTGCGCCCTGTGAACCAACGCATCTGGGCCGAAGGTGACCACGTCATCATCAACTGGGACGGCGAAGGACGTGCCCGCGACGGAGCGGTCTATCGCAACAGCTACGTGTGGATATTCCGGATGCACGACGGGCGCGCGGTGCAGGTAAGTGCCTATCTGGACCTCTCGCAATATGACGATGTTTTGCGTCGTATCGAAGTGCCGGACACGTGCCTGAGCTGACGGAGCGGCTGAAAGGGCGTTGCGCCGTTTCGGCAAACCTCGCGAAATCTACAGGCTGTCCGGATCGCCAAAGAACATTTTGACTTGGCTCTAGGACGGTATTTTCAGGCCAGGAAAGTTTTGGTTTGCCCCCATTTTTGCCCCCATTCGCATGTGATGCACTGGCAATCGAGATTGCTCAGGTGTTGAAAATGCGTTGATCCAGCCTATGGAGCGGTAACCAGGCGCGCCTCAAAGCCCTGTAAACACTCGCGAACCATCGTCGAGTAGGGTTCGCTGTCGATGGCACTCGCGAGATCCTCAGTCGCGTTCTGGAACTCCTGCTCGATGTAGGACTGCACCCGGTCGTGGTACCACGAAGGCGGAGTCTCATCAGTGGGGTGGCCTGGGTACTTCATTCATCGTCTCCGCTGACATACTGCCCGGTTGTCGTTGGAACACTAGCAACCACTCACATTGATGGCCCCTTCGGAGCGGGACGTTTTGATCTCCAGATTCGTTTTCCTTGAAGACTCTTGGAGGTTTCCTGAATTGATTTCGATAGATCTGTTCCGCTTCCTATGCGTTTGAAGTACTTAATTTTGTCCTCCAGCGCCTTGGTCGCTTGGTCCCAGTCGCTGGTCGCAAGTGCTCTGACACTGAAGTCGTGTTGCACCAAGGCCGCTAGTGCCCTTGGGTACCGTTGCAAATAGAGGTCCCACGCAGTTAGAAACTTTGTTCGGACCGCAGGTGATGAATGCGCCCGCATCTGTGAGTAGATGTCTTTCAAAAAGCGGACATCCCAGGGGACGTGAAACCCAAAGTCCTCTCCAGGACTACCTCCAAGATTGATAGGCCATGCTCTCGTTGCGAGCGTGCTCAAGGACTGCAGCCCATGGCACAAAAACACGAATGACAGGTTTGGGGAAAAAGCCGCTGTGGGCTGCAACAGACCAAACGCTTTGCATTCGTCGGTGATGAACAGACCCAAAGAGGGAATGTCCTTTTCTGCATGGTATGCAGTTATAAGTGCCCCGCCAAAAAAACGTTCGACGTGGCTACGCTTGTAATGCTCAAAGTCACCTTTAACGATGACTCCTCGAAAAAAAATATCCTGGCCCACTAGGCGGTGATGGAGATCTTCAGCGCAATCTACCAGTGTTTGCACGCAAAACTTGCTTTCTGTGGTGGCAGATGCTGGTTGACTGTTATAGATAAGGATGGTGTCAGAGAAAACGATCACCTTGAAGTCGGATCGGTTATGAACATTCAAGGTGTCGAGAATCTCGTAAACACGAACCACCTTCCTCGGCTCGTCTCGCACCATGTTTGAAAAACCGAGGATGTCGATATACAGCAAGAACCGGTCACTCATTCCATTGCCCGCCGATCAGAAAACGCCATTCTGGAGGTCTTTAAACCCAATTAAAAGCCAGTAGGTGCCGGGCACCAGATTGAATCGCCTCGGATTCTCTAGGCGCCTTGTAAGCAGACGAGCATCCCGTCTTGCTTATAAATCAACTCCTTGTGCACTCGCCCGCCGCATCGGCAGGCGAGTGAGGACGTCCTTCAGAAAGGCATACGCAAACGCGCTGATGCGCAGTTTTCATCGGCCCGAGGATGGGAAACGCATAGTCGTGGTCCTGCCCAAAGGGCTGTCTGGACATTGGCTGACGGCTTCTGCGGCGGACAGTATGGGGTTAATGCGGAAATATCCAGCGGATCGCCTGTTAAATGAGGCTCGCTAGAACAGGGCGGCTGGTATTCCCAGAACAGCACTGACCATTTGTCCAGAATCAAATATTTTTGTACTGATTTGTTGCCCTTATCTGTAGCGCTTGGCATTATTTGGCCACTACTCGACGCTGGCGCAGGGATGGCCGCGACACTCGCGTATTTCTATGCGCGTAAGCCTAGTGTTCTCCTATCTCTGCATCCCCTCCATTTCTGATTTTTTGTGGTTCTATAAATGAGTTTTTTTCGAAAGCTCCTGGCTTTCATCGTCCAGCTATTCAGTCGGAAGGATGAGCCGGATAGCGATGTACTGCCAAAAATTGATCCTGAGAAAATCCAACGGGAACTACGGGTCGTTGAGTTGGCAAAACTGCGTGGAGCAGCGGGTGTGCCGTCCAGTACAGCCACCCAGTTGTCAGATGTTGAGCACAGTATTCGAGGGGTGCTCGGCAGAACGCGCGAGCAGATACTCAAGTACGGCGAGCGGTCGCTCAAAATTCTGGATAATCGCTTGGACTCGATTGACGTGACCCGGGATATCAAGCGCACGATTGCGTTAGGTGATGAGTTTGAGCGAAACGCTGATCAAGACATTTCAAAAATGGACGGCGAGCTATCGGAGCTTCAGCAGCTAGCTGAGGACAATGCTCGTTCGCTGGAGGCGTTTCGCGAGCAGCACAAGTTGCAAGGTCGGCTTGCAGAGGCATCTGATGGTGATGCGAAATGGAAGAATGGTGGCCTGCTGATCGCGATGATTGTCATTGAGGGGGCGGGAAACGCTTTTTTGTTTTCAGAGGGCATGGCCAGCGGATATGTGGGCGGATTTGTCACTGCATTGATGCTTTCGGCATTCAACGTGCTTGTATGCTTTTTTCTGGGCAGGGCCGGTACTTATAAAAACCATGTAAAACCCTCTCTGGCTTTTGCAGGATATTTCGCGTTCGCTGCCGCCTTGCTGAGCATGGTCATTATTGGTCTAGGAACCGCGTATTTCCGTTTTGTGCTGCCTCAACTGGAAGATGAATCGCAATCATCGATTGCTCTGATTCTCGGCTATATCCACACGTCGGTCCTTCCATTCCAGGATATCAGCTCTTGCGCGTTATTTGCCCTGACGGTTATTTTCGGACTGATAGCTGTTTATAAAGGTTATACCTGGACAGATCGTTATCCAGGGTACGCGAGGGCTTACCTAGCTTACGAAGACTCGCAACGCAGGTATGTTTTTGCAATTGAGGCCTTACGACAAGTGCTTGAACAGCGCAAGGTCGAATCATTGCTGCTGATCGACCAGAACGTTGATCGTGCCTCATCTGCCATCCAAAACTTCAAGCGAAGCATGAGCCAAAAAGCGGTCATCAAGAAAGTTGTGGATGAGCGTATGGTGCTGGCCGACGAAACACTGACCAGTCTGGTTCGCACATACCGAATTGAAAACGAAATGGCCCGACCTCGCGATAATCCGCCGCCGGCCTATTTCGACGAGCCGGTGACTTTTGTTGAGGCCGAGATGCCCAATTTTGGCACCGAAAAGGACGAGCTAAAACTGGCGGAACAAGAACGCTTGATGCACGAAATGATCTCCAGTCTCGAGACGATCAGAGCGCGGATCCAATCGTCCTTTAACCAGAAATACGATCAAGTACAGCCGCTGCAGCAGCTATTTTAAGGAGGTCATGATGGCAATTTATGCCCAAAAAAAAGGGCTTTCCGGTAAAGCTGTCGGCGTAATGTTCGGTGGTGTCGCCCTGATTGCGGCCAGCGCGATGATTTATATCAACTTCACCCGTGAAACCTTCGATAAGGAGACTCTTTGCCCGTCTACGGGGCCTAAAGGGCAATACGTGGTGTTGATCGACAACACGTCGCCGTTCCCGTTTACTCAGAAAGTTGCCTTGGGCCAACGGCTGAAAACGATGGTCACTGAGGAGCTGCCGGAAGGCTACCTGCTCTCGGTGTTTCTACTCGGTGAAGACTTCAAAAACAATGAAAAACCGCTATTTGAGCGCTGCAATCCTGGGCAGTGGAAAGATAGAAACCAACAGACCAGTAACAAAAAGTTTGTTGATCGCGACTTTAACCAAAAATTCGTAAAACCGTTCGATGACATCGTGCACAAGATCTCGCTGGAAGAGCGCAGCAAAAACTCGCCAATTTTCCAGATGCTGCAGCTGGTAGGCATCAATGGATTTGAGCGAGCCCATGTGTCAGGTGAACGCAGGCTGGTGATTTACTCGGACATGCTGGCAAACATGCCGGAGTTCAGCATGTATAAGGCCTCCCTGCCGCAGTATGCGGAGTTTCGCAAAACTGCTTATGGGCAAAATGCTGCAGCGCCGGGGCTGAACGGTAGCAGTGTGGCGATCAATTTGTTGGCGGCTGATCAAAAAGTGCTGCAGAGCAACAAGTTGGCAGTGTTCTGGGAGCAATATTTTCAAGATAACGGTGTATCCGTGGAAGGGTTTTCCCGGGTTGAGGGGCTGTAAATGGACGTCAATAAATGGATCAGGCGCGTCAGCACCTACTTTGCGATCGCCGTAGTACTGAAAATTAGCCTGTCGATTGCCAGCCTGTTGCTAAAAGACCCTAAGTGGCTAGGGTTTGTTTTTCCTCTTTCAGTGATGGTGGGCTATTGGGCCATTGGCTATACGGTTCGACAAAAATGGGATAAGCAACTCACCCTGGCAAAGTTTGCCGACTCAGTTTACTACCTGGGTTTTCTGTTCACTGTCGCCAGCATCATCATCTGCTTGCTGGATATTGAGAGCCTTGGCGATAACCTGAATGGAATGGCTACTCGGTTTGGCGCCGCAATGGTCAGTACCGCGCTGGGTATGTTAGCGCGAGTTATTCATACCGGATTTCGTATCGACGCCAACGACGCGGTCAGAAGTGTCGAAGAACGGGCGATTCACGCAGCCGAAAACCTCGCTATCTCCTTTGACAATAGCTTCCAGCAGCTCGAAGTGTTCCGGGATAAAGTCGATGTCGCTTCCCGAGAGGCTGTGCAGAGTGTGAAGGAGCAGGTCAAGGCGCTGTATGAGCACAACATCAACGTCACCGATGCTTACTTTGCCAATGCTACGCAGCAGAGCAATGAAGCCTTTTCGCTCATCCTGGAAAACACTCGGCTAGCCAGTGACCAATTATTGATCACTATTAATGAACTGGCCGAAAAGAGCGCCATCACGTTGCGTCAGATGGAAGATAACGCGTTGGATTTCGGCACGATGGCGCGTGATCGTGTAGAGCAAATGATCTTTCCAGATGATCTGTTCACCCGCAAGTTGGGTGGTTCAATCGATACCTTGGCAGGCACAACAGACAGCGTCAGTGAAGGTGTTGCATCCCTCGCCGAAGATGTCAAAACTGCCACCCGCCAAGTCACCACGGCCATACGCAACCTGAACGCCAAAACTCAGACTCTGGATGAAAACCTAGTCGCGGTCGGCGCCATTGTGACGAGCCAGGAGCGTTTGGTGGATGCGATGAAACAGCAGAGCAAAGAAGTCATGGACAGCGTTGAGCGTGTACAGAAAGAGTATCTGGATTCGCTGGACGACCAACAAGAGGAGTACCTCAACGAAATCAAGACTCGCCAGCAATCGGTTGAACGCATTGCAGACAAGCTGGAGGCCCTGAGCATTCGAATCGAAAACGCCGATACGGTAGAGCGACTGAGCACTGAAGTCACCGATGCGCTGAAAGGTGTACGTGAGGTCACTCAGACCAACCGAGACGTTTTGGCTGAGCGTCTTGAGTTCAGCTTGGCGCCGCTGATTCAGGCACTGGTTGATAGTAATGAAAAGCATCAGGGGATCGCCGCACGCATGGAGCAGCACAATCGTGCGATCGAAACCGCTCACAGCCAGATGGATGCTCTGATCACTAAGATCGGCGATGTATCGATTGGGGAGGCGGCCAATCAACATGCTGAGCCTGCCCGCCCGGCTGATGCGAGAACCGCCTAATGAGCGGAAAGAACGATCAGGTTTTTCAGCTCTCGCTTACCGAAATCTTTATCATCGTCTGCTTTATTTTGTTGTTGTTAATGGGGTACCAGATTTTTAAGTTAACCCATAAAAATCAGGCGCTGAATGAGAAAATGGCCGCCTTCCAGGATTTGGATATGCGTGGAAAGGCGATCAGTACAGCAGCCGAGGCGTTGAAGGCACGTATGACCGCATTAGGTGTGCGTAAGCCTGATGAGATCATCAGCAAACTGATAGATGCCTCGAAAGCCAATGCAGAGCTGGATCGCTTGAAAGTGCTCTTGACCCAAAAAGATCAAGAGCTGACTGCTCTTGCGGCCATCGAAAAAGCGTTGATGGAAGTGGCCGGCCAGAAGAAAGGCGATGACGCCAAGCAACTGATACTAGAAACCATGATGTCGTTTGAGCAGTTGAAAAAGCTGGTTGTCGATCCTGATGACGAAAGCGACGCGCAGCCTACCGATGTGGTGAAGCGTGTCGCGGCGTTAAAGGCCCAAGAAGACATGCTAGAGGCAGCTTTCGGGACAACAAATGATCAACTCCAGCAAACGATCAAGCATGCTGTGGTCTTGGTTCAGGCAGAAAAAAGCGGCGTAAATCCGGTTGAGTTGCAGAAAGCGAATAAAGACTTACGGGGCCAAGTTCAGTTCCTGCAGAACCGCTTAAACAAGGGGCGCGGCGGCGACCTTCCACCGTGTTGGGTGAATGAGGTCACGGGCAAGCCGGAGATGTTCCTCACCGTCAAACTCAGTGAGAATAATCTCACGTTCGAACCTGCCTGGCCGCCTGCGCGCCAGGAGGATGCAATGACGCTGCCAGGTATTGGCGAGCTGATGGCTAATACCACTCGTACCTATGAGAGCTTTATTCACGCGGCTAAACCGGTATCGGATTTGGGTACGCAGAAAGAGTGCAAGTACTACGTGCGCTTGGCGAGCCTGATTCAGGATGCGGTGACGTCTGATCGACGGCGGCTAATGGTTGAGAATTTGTTCTACAAGGTAGAAGTCAGGCGGTAGCGCCTTTGCGTGGCTATTACATATTTTTGGCTGTCGTCGGACCGGCGCTGGCTCCACACGAATTAATCCCGCTCATTTTGCAGTTAGGTAAAGTGATTGGGTTAGGTTGCGGCATCTGTAGCTGTTTAGCTAAGGGAGAAAGGTATTGATGGACGTTTCGACAGTAGGTGTATTGGCGCAATGCTCAAATGAGGATCTTGCTCCGTTGGTCAAGTACATCCTGGAGGCCAGTACAGAAAGTCTTTCCAGTCACGAACTGTACAAATCGCACGCGCCGGATCATCACCAATATGCAGCGCAGATACTCCAGGAGATACGCCTGTTCGGGGGTAATTCGTTCGTTAATCTGTTTCGCAAGGAAGGTCCTGAGTACCTTGAAGTCGTCCAAGATGTCGCGAGTAAATTCGGTGTACTCAAGGCCAGCAAATTCACTTCCGTTACGGCTCTGGAAGAAGAGCTGATTCAAAAGATACTTCGCGATGCTTTGAAAAAAGCCGATGGCCAGGCGCGTGAAGATATGGAAGCAATCCTCAAGGAGGCCGGCTTAGGTCAGGCGGACCTGAGCGCGCTGCTATCGGGATCTTCACTGGTCACCCTACTGGGCGCCAAGGCAGCGAGTTATCTGACCTACGAGTTGTCCAGCATAATTGCCGGAGCGGTGGCCAAACAGTTACTCGGAGTGGGTGCCAGAGTCGCAGGCAGCGCTGTATTAGGCAGGGGAATAGCAGCATTGGCGGGGCCAATTGGCTGGGCCATCACCGGCGTATGGACTGCGATTGACCTCGCGGGCCCGGCCTTTCGCGTGACGGTTCCTTGTGTTCTGCACATTGCCATGCTGAGGCAACGCGTGATTTGCGCACACGCAACAGCGGGTATGAAGGAAGCTTTCGATGATTGATTTGAGTGTGGTGTTTAAGGTGCCTGAGTGGCTGGCCGCCGGTTTGGAATCTGGCGAGCTTGAGCGAGTGGGTGGGGTCATTCGGGATAAAGTCACTAAAAAGGTCGTTGCCTGGTTGAAGGAAGGCGACACCATAAGCACTGAACCGCCCTCAGAAGTGCTTAACGGGCAGCTCTCGCAACTGATGATGCAGGGCCAGGTGTTGATGGGGTTGCAAATGGCCAACCTAGCTGTAAGCACAATCGGCTTTGCGGTGATTTATCGCAAGCTTCAGGGCATCGAACGTAAATTGGAGGGTATTCAGTCTGGTGTCGAGCAGCTTCAGGACGGCCAGAAATGGCAGGACAGGAAGGCATTTATCAGCCATCTGACGCCTGTGATGAGTGCGACAGGCGCGCTGTCGTCACTGCGTTCATACAAGTCTGCCGATTTTGCTCAGAACAAACTGATGTACGCTGAGCGCCAGTTCGACACAGCGGAATATTACTTCAAGCGGGTCACTCAAGAGCTAATGAGCGAGCGTAAGCACTATGCCCGGAATATCGAGTTTGCGATGAATTACCGTTCCTGGATCATCGCCGCGCAAGGCAAGGTGCAATCGCTCTATCAATTGGGAGAGTCAGTCGCGGCGGTTGATGCGGCAGTACGCCTTCAGTCGGAGCACGCCGACTTCGGTAAAGAACTCGCCAGCCTCCTAGCTGCTCCACTGCACCGTTTTGCCCCAGGCAATTACGAGGGCGGAGATGCGTTGACGTTGTTTGGCCAGCAGGCTGTGCAAACACATCAGATCCTCAAAGGTAACGCGTTGCAGCTGGCATTTATGAACGACAACGATATTCAAGTGCAGCAAGAGTTGATTTCAACTGAGATCGATCAGAGTGGTCTGTTGATTTACATTCCACGGTAAAGGACAACTTTTGTGATTGGGTATGTTCGCATGCGTTTCACGTATAACTTTTACCTTGACCTTGTTCAGATTCAGCTCGCCCACTGTATCTGGGCAAAGGAAATAGCGGTGGAAATGTCGAGCGATATCGAGGTAAAAGACTTCACGAGTAACGATTCCGGCAACGCCCAATCCCACTTTTCGCGCAGCATATTTTGCACCTCCTCCAAAAGCGAATTGAGATCGCTAGGGTCCAACGTGCCCACAGTCTTGAGTGCCTCTCTTGCCTGATCGATGTTTGCATAGATCTCTATAGCCAAGCCCGAATTATCACAGAATAGGCCCACATGATTTAGCAGCAGACGCAGAGCATCATTAGCGTAATCCCCCAGCCAACTGATCAAATAACATTTCCCATCCGACTCGATAAGGTATCGCTCTCCAAGCCCCAATAAGGCAAAAGTTTTTCGGGCCTCGTCGAGTAAAGCTTTGGCACCTTGATCGATAAAAGGGCAGGGGCTGGAGTCCGCCAAGACTGCGCGCATCTCCTCACGTACGGCGTCATGCACCATTGCGCCCAAGCCATCGAACTGAGGAGGCGCCCCCCCTCGTGCGGCTGACACGATGATGACCTTGGCCTGCAGGTCAACATCACGTACCTGCCATCGACGGCCACCGAAGATAATACGTTGGTCCTTGGTCAGCGGACGGCTAACGGGGACCGAGCCCAAGGCTTTACCGTCGCATACCAGACGGAATTCTTCATCGCTGGTGAATGCGCTGTAGAACTCATAGTGATTGATCAGGCGCTCGCCAACTGTTCCAGGTAGCAGCAACCCTGAGCTGTCCTGGACAATCAATTCGTGCTCACCCAGAGATTTGAGTAGTTTCACAAAGTCTGGCTTTTCAATACCTTGAAATGCGCCTTCAGCAATCAAGTTTTTCCATAGGTCAGCAGCCGAAGCGCCTCCGCATTGAGCAATGATGGAAAGGCATTGCTGCACCAAGGTAGAGGCATGAATGCCCTGCGCTCTGGGAGGTTCAAACCAACCTCTGGTCAGCAGTCGAACCATGGCAATGGTTTGTACCAACCCTTGGCGTAATTGATCAGATAAGCCAGATTTATCCGTGAGCGGTGATTCTTTACAGTAAACGCGTAACGTTGCTTTCTCTCCTGGGCGTCTGCCGGAACGCCCTAAACGTTGACGCAGACTTGCCACGGAAGGTGGAGCACCAATTTGCACCACCGTTTTGATACTGCCGATGTCTATTCCGAGTTCAAGTGTTGTAGTGCAAATCGCAGATGCTGGCCGGTCGCCGGCTTTCAATGCATGTTCAGCCTGCTCCCGCAGGTCTTTCGAGAGACTGCCGTGATGAGGCCAGAACTCGTTGGGCACGCCGTCTTTCTCGCATCGTCGGCGCAGTTGGTCTGCGTACCATTCAACCTGGGACCGACTGTTCGGGAATATCAAGTTATTGCTGCCGCGTAATACCTGGTAGAGATGCTCAGCAATCGCGAAGTCGGGGCTTGCCTCATTTTCCGTTTCGTCTTCATTCCCCTCCTGCTCATTGGGTTGAGCATGTTTCTTTTTAAGCTCGCTCATTGGCGGCTGAATGTAGCCGCGAACTTGCACCTGAAGTGTCTGGTTAGCGTTTTTCGATTCAACAACGGTAACGTTATCGGCATTGGCTGGGCGCAAAAACGCTGACGCCATCTTCATATCGCCGAGGGTGGCTGAAAGCCCAACCCTGGGAAGGCGCCTCCCCGCAGCAAGTTCAACCCTGTGCATCAATGACTGAAGTTGTTTGCCTCGCTCACTGCCGATGAAAGCGTGAAGTTCGTCCACGACGATATAGCGCAGGTGCTGGAATACCCCGCCGAGACTTGAGCCACGGTTGACGAACAATGCTTCAAGAGATTCGGGAGTGATTAGCAGCACGCCCTCAGATGATTTGAGAAAACGGTGTTTTTTGCTGGATGATACATCTCCGTGCCAAGCGACAACAGGGATCTCAAGCTGCTCACAGAGTCGGCTTAACCTGTCCCATTGATCGTTAATCAAGGCCTTGAGCGGACTGATATACAGCACCGCACCAGGCGGATCATCGTTATTGAGCAGATTCGTCAGGATGGGCAAGAAGGCGGCTTCGGTTTTGCCAGCGGCTGTTGCTGCGGCGATGATGACGTCCTGATCGGCGTGCACCAGAACAGGCACGGCCCATTCCTGGGCGTCGCGAAGAGAGGTCCAACCTTCAGCCCAAATCCAGCGCTGGATTCGGGGCTCTAGCTGTTCGAAGCCTGATGAATCAGAGTGTGAAGGTGGCAAGTTCATCGTCCGCATCGACCTTCATATCATCTTCACCGCCGGAATCCTTGGCGACCTCGACCGCCCCTAGCAGTGTTCGCCAATCGGCCCCTGGGTTTTGCTCCAGGATGGCGAGTAGATTGATGAACGCTGTGATCGTGGTACGCGGTGTGCGGAAGTAGGCTTCCCCTAGGCGTTGGTTGCAGTGAGCCATAAACAGAGGAAGCGCCTCGTCAGGCAGCAAATACTTTTCAGCATCGCCGCCGGCATATACGTGGCGGAGTTTTTGAAGCAGTACGTAGAAGTCTTCAGGGGTAAGACTGGTAAGGCGAATGACCGGCCCTGAGAGATCCACCAGTCCGGTTTTGGCAAACGAGTTCCCAGCCAATCGCGACTGCAGGGCAGGGTAGCTGAATAACCCTCGACGAGTGTCCATCAAAAACTCGGGCGTGCCGCCCAGCACGAAACCTAACCCTTCGGATGACCCTTGCAATGAGTCGTTGAGGATGCGGAGGATCTGTTCGTAGTTGGCATTACGAGCCTGCGTATTCGCCAGTTTGTAGAGGTTAACCAGTTCGTCGAGGCAGATCATCAGGCCACCGAACCCTGCGAGCCTGACGAATCTGGAAAGCAACTTGAGCTGGTCGTAGACGGAGGCGTCATCAATGATGGTCCGCACGCCCAAGGCAGTGCGGGCATCGGTTTTGGTGGTGAATTCTCCGCGCAGCCATCGAATGGCGTCGGCCTTCAGTTGCTCATTGCCTTCCTCAAAACCGCGGCAATAGGCGGCGATCACCTCGGCAAAGTCGTACCCATTGACCATCTCGGTCAACTCGGCCAAGTGCTTACGAATAACTGTCTCGCTGTCGGTACCCGCTGCCTTGGCTTCTGTTTTGGCCTGGGAGATGAATTTCTCCACGATGCCTTGCATGGCACCACCGTCAGGCTTTGTGCGCGTTGACATGTTCTTGGCTAGTTCGGAGTAAAGCGAGCGAGCTTGCCCCCCAGTGGCATGCAACCGGCGGTCAGGGTTCAAGTCGGCATGCATGGTCACGAGTTTTCGTTCCATGGCGATAGCACGAACCAGGTTCAGAAAGAACGTTTTACCTGCGCCGTACTCGCCTATCACCACCCTAAACGCTGATCCGCTCTCCACCAGACGTTCGACATCCTTGATCAGAGCATCAAGCTCACCCACACGGCCAACCTGAATCAGGTGCTGACCAACACGTGGCACTACGCCCGCGCGTAACGATTGAATGACCGCATCGCGATCCTTGGCTCTGATAGTGCTCATAGGGCTAATTCTTCCAGGATGTCTGTGTTTATCTCGACCGGGTCGTCGCCTTCTGTGACGGGCATGTCGAATCGTTCAAAAGCCATGTCGTTGATTTGTTCCAGAGCGCCATCGAGCATCAGCTCCATGTCGCTGGCAGCGGCTTCCAGTTCTGCGCGGCTCCATTCCGGGCGAGAGATCAACAGGCGGAGGAAGGCCGAGTGTTCCAGGTCAAGCCCAGGCACGTCCGCGCTCGACTCCGAATTCGGTTCAGCGCTTTCAGTCGGCCGCTCCGCCTCCTGAACCTGATCCTCAGTGAACACCTTGGCGAGGAGGGCGGAGACCTCCTCCGTCTCCCGCTGAAGCTGTGCAATCCGATCATGATCAAGGACGAAACCTTGTTTCGAAGATGAGGCAGGCTGCGTGCCGGGTTCGGCGGGTGGGTAAGTGGTGGCAGGCGTCACGGCAATACCCACACCGGCTGCGGCCCCATGGAGGTCGCTGTAAAGCAACTGGCTATCCAATTGCAGTGCCTTATACACACGCTCCAGCAACTTCACTTCCGAAGGGCTGACGATGCCATCGGCTTGCGCCAGATGAGCGAGGAAACCGGCAATGGTGCGTTTTGCATCGATGGGCAAGGGATCGAGTTTTTTCTTAAGGTTGGCAAGCGTGGGCGGTTGTTGGAGTTGGATTTGCAGATGTGCTTTGAGGCGTTTGTGATGGGCACCGCTCAAGTGACTCCATGAATCGATATGCTGAGCAAGCAGTGTGATTTCTTCGTTGGAGGTATCACCGTCGGCCGAAGCCACCGCACTGGCCAAATCAAGGGTTACCGATGCAGCGTTGTATGCAGCAGACGCACGGAGTGATCCATCTTCAGGCTGGGTTACAAACAACGCGATCCGGTCCTCGGCTTTTGGCGTCTTGCTACCACCCAGTACGTCGGGTTCCATTCCAATATGCAGCGACTCCAATGCGCGGGCCAGAGCGAGTACTTTGTCTCGAGACAATGCGCCCGCGCTTTTAAAGCGCCCTGCGAGCTCTCCAAAACTCATGACGACCAGGTCGTTACCAATCCTGGACTGCAACTCATCCAATTCGTCGTGGGCTGCCTTCGGCCAGAGCGCGACAGGAAGTTGCAGGAGCCCCTCAAGTGCCTCTGCGCTCTCAGGGTTTCTTCCCAAATAACGGCTGTAGGGCTCAACTTCGCTGGTGCATTGCTCGACCAGCAGTTGCAAAATTTTACGTGTGCCCGAGGTTGCCATGACGTCAGGCAGATCCCCCAGGGGAAGCGTGGGAGCCTTTATTACGGCAGAGGCAGGGCGGTAGCTGGCCTTGAGCTTGGTTTTGTTCTGCGCCAGTGTCAGGCCCGCAGCATAAGCGTTTTCGTACTTGAGCTTGAACAGGCGTGAAAACACATCTTTGCAGCGTATGACTGGCGTACGTTTACTGATGTTGGGGTCGGCCAACGCCCATGCCAGTGCCCAATCGGCATTCAGCGGATGCTTATTGGACGCGTGCTGGCCTAAACCAATGCGCAGCGGCAGAGGCATTTCGTAGCTGTGCTCGGCCACGTTGGGCGGCAGACCAAGGTAGAGATTCGCGTCAACGGCGCGGTTGCCCAAGTAGTCAAGGAAGCTTTCTGCATAGCCTCGGAATGACCCATTTCCTCTATAAATACTCAGTAGGCGCCGGACCTCGTCGACTATAAGAGGGATCTCATTATTTACCTTTGAATCGTAAATAGGATCAATGAGGGCTCGACGTTCCAAACCGTAGAAAAACAAAAATACATAGCCGGTATCCGCCAACGGATCACTACGCCCACCTGCGAGCCATTGCAGGTATCCGCGTCGCGCTTGCGGTGTAATGGAGTGAAAACTCGGCCAATAAGACATCAGTCGTTCGTTGAGGTCGACGTGGTTCTTGGCAATCCGAAGCTTTGGGTCGATCAGTGAAGGCTCTTGAGCATCATGCCTGCTATCGAGTGTGCTCCCAATATAAAGCATGCCGCCAGGCAGGGAGAAGCCGGCAACTTCGATGATTTCGCCAGCAGGCACCCAGCGGGCGTCGGCCTTCTGTGAGCTGATATTTGGAATTTTAAAGGTATTGGCAGAGGGAGAGCCAAGTTGCACCGTATAAAACTCGGGGCTTTCCTCATTGTCCCTATTGCTCGTCGAGACCTCACGCATGGAAAACGTTACGCCTAAGCCTTGTGGCTTTTGCGGGCGTATATTCTTTGCAGCCGATTCTTGAAGCTGATTGAGCCGGCTTTTTCCGCGTTCGGCCAGCAGCCACATAATCGTGCCGATACCCGCTATGACACCGATCGCTATCCAGGCGTTTTTGGGGATCGCAGCGAGAGCACTGAATGCCAGAGCAAAAATGATAAGTATGCCGGTGCCACCGGAGTTTTTGGCTTTCTTCCTTGCCATGTGTCATTTCAACCTTGAAAGATGGGTGCTGGCGTAATGGCAGTATCCAATATTTCTAACGCTTGAGCCAATGACTTGGCTGAGCAGATAATCGGAAAGTTGAACGATCTGGGATGGAAATGTCATTTCAGCTCGAAATTTAATGCTAAGCGTATTTCATCTGAACGTCGCGACATTTGCGTGAGCCATCCTCAGTAATTTCAAGCATCAGTAGTGAGGCCTGTCTGACAACGACCTGAGTCTAACGGAGCCTTCCGCCCCCATTAATAGATACGGACCACATGCCCAGGCGGACACTCCTGCGGGACTTTCAGTGAATCGCTGGTTCGACACGCCGCTCGAGCATCCGTGTTTGCCGGCAGTAGCGGACAATTTCCAGCGCTTAAGCGAATGTGCTGGATCCCCCCTGCATCGGCGCTACGGGGTGGCGTAGGCAGTAGTTCAGCCATTAACTGAGGTCATCGACTAGCGCTCAACGGCGGTTGGGAAAAGCGCAGGGGAGACTTTCCGAGAATGGAACTGTTGGGCCTCAGGCTGGGGGCATCCTTTTCAAACCATCCAATGCATGCCCTCAAATGTGCCCCCAATGTAGCAATCCACTGGAAGTGAATGGAGCTCCATGGTTGGTGGAAACGCAAAAAAGATCAGCCGAACAGCCTGCCAGACAACGCCTAAAGACTCTCAGGGTCGCCAAAAAACATTTTGACTTGGCTCTAGGACAGTAGTTACAGTTCAAAAAAAACAAATCATGCCCCCAGTTTTGCCCCCAATCGCACCGAGTGCGCGAGCGATCGCGAATGGCGATTTCTGACGCGGACCTGGGTGGCCGTGGCTGGTATTCAGTGCGCCTCCGTATACTGGATGAGCAGCCCGTATCGAGCAAATCCTTGGTCGTTCGATGAGTCGATATTCTTAATCGGAGTTGTCCGTGGTGTCTTTCAGCACCTGTCCTGAAATTGGCATCGCCAGATACTCATGCTCTGCGGGATGTTGCAATGGCGCTGGTCGCCAGAGGCGATCGATCCGCGTGTCCATCGGAAGTTGGGGCTTAATGCCAGGCGTCTAGATACGCAATCGGCGTTAAAAGTGGGTGGCAAAGTTGAGCATCGTGTTTGTGGTCGTAGATCTCGATAGTGCACTCGGGCCTAGAATCTTGTGCTTCAATTGATCGTCGAGTCCGCTGGCAGCGTAGGGGTTGAGGCTGAGATCTGGGGAGAGCGTCTTACCTTCATTGTTCCTGGCCAGTCATATCTGTGTTTTGGATCGCTGATCAGTCATCAGGCAAGTGCAACTGCACGTCCATGGCGTCATGAAGGAGTCGGACGACCTCGATCACCTCGTCATTTGCTACACGATAAAATACGACGTGGCGTGGGCTTTTGACCGTCCCATGAGGGTATTTAGCTTGCTGGCGCGAATAGACGAGGTGATAGCTGCGCAGGCCTGGTGCAAGCTCATTGCGCTCGTGGCTGCCAATGCGGTGAGGCATGCCCGCAATCGCTTGCAGCGCCGCGAGGATCAGCGCTTGATACCGTTGCCTTGCTTGATCTCCGGACTGCGTCTGGGAGCGCCTGAGGATGTCGACTATGTCGAAGCGCGCTGCGTTGGAATCCGATCTGCGGCATGCTCAGTGTTTATCGCTCGCGAGGGTGGTGGCCTCCAGGCTCAAACCCTGTAGGTACTGCTCTAGATTACCTTCGTTCAACTGAGTAAAGCGCCCGTGTTCAAGATCCATGATGCCGATCGAGGTCGCCTGGCGCAGCGCCTCAATTTTGGTAGTGTCTTCGGCGACGCGCTGCTCCAGTAAACGCAAACCCTCTCGCATCACTTCGCTGGCATTCTGATAACGGCCAGACTGAACTAAGTCATGAATAACCTGTTCTTGGTAAGGGGTGAGCACAACGTTTCTAGTTGCCATAATGAGCTCCAGCTTTCGGCAAACAGTTTATTCTAGCCGTTGGCATATTATGCGATTTTGCTTGCAAGCACATTCGTTGGGATTTTAATCTGACGGACTGCGCCATACGGGGCATTCTTTGCTTCGAACCGCGTGCTGATCCGATGGCACGCACTTAAAGTAGAGAAAAAAGCAGTCCTGGGCATGTTGTCAGCAGCTTGATTAGTGTGGACCTTGGGCCTTCAGTCTGGCCAGGCCTTGCTTAATGTGTCCGACGTTCTCCCCGATCATTTGTAGCGCGCCGCGGACATTTGCGCCGATGTCTGTCTCACCCTGGCATTCAGCTCTCAAGGTCAGCTCCATTACGGCTGCCTCTAGGGCGAGTTGGTTTTGGTAAAAGCGCTCAAGGACATCAGCTAGTGAGTATTCTGTGGCCATTGTTTCGACTCCAATGTAGGAGTCGAAAGCGTAGCAGTGGAGGAGGTAGGCGTTCTGAGCCGCCCGTGAGTTAAGGGCATGATACGGGTTCGAGTGAGCAGCAGCATTAGCCATAAGGTGCTGTGGCGACAGGCAGCAGACGGCCAAAAACAGGCCTTCACAACCGTGAGCATAACCGGTATCAGTAGTATGCAGTGCCGTAAAAAACATTAACCCCTAAAGGCTCAGATGATGACTCAGGCTCCCGTCGCATTGATTACCGGTTCGACTTCGGGCATCGGCGTGGCCATTGCCCGTCGGCTTGCAAATGAAGGCTATTCAATCGTATTACATTCGCGTAGTTCGGCAGAGGCCGGACAGCGACTGGCGCTCGAACTCGGGCCGGCCATTTATGTTCAAGCTGATTTAGCTGATGACAAAGACAGGGTACGCCTGATCCACGAAGCCATAGGGGCCTGGGGGCGGTTGGATGTTCTGGTTAATAACGCCGGAGTCAGCCGTGTTATTCCCCACGAAGACTTACCGGCGGCGACGCCCGATGTGTGGCATGAACTCCATGAAGTGAACGTCATTGCTCCGTTTCGTTTGATCGCCGAGGCTGAAGCAGCATTGCGTGATTCGGCACGCTCCGGCCGACCCGGCTGCATCGTCAACATAAGCTCCCATGCGGGTGTTCGCCCGAAAGGAGCATCGATTCCCTATTCCGCGACGAAGGCAGCCTTGAATCATATGACACGGCTACTCGCCGTTTCACTTGCGCCCGACATCCGAGTCAATGCCGTCGCCCCCGGGCTGGTCGATACACCGCTTACCGCAGAGTGGACTCAGGCGCAGCAACTGTGGAAAGAGCGTTCGCCGATGCGCCGAGCGGCCAGCCCGGAAGACATTGCCCAAGCCGTTGCGCTGTTGGTTGCATCGGACTATCTCACCGGCGAAATCCTGCTGTCCGATGGTGGGTTGAATCTTATTTAGTGAAACGCCCCTGATTTCATAGACACTGCCATGCATTTGTGCTTAGCGGACTGATATTGGCAGCTAAAGCTGGCGACAGACTGCTTATGGCCGAAAGCCGCCTGTGGTAACCAGCCGCTTCCTCTCCGACGCGGACAGTCATCAATCCGCTCGGTGTCATTCGCTAACTCAGCGCCTAGGCTCTTTAAGTTTTTTGCGCAAGAACTCTAGTGCTCGCTGGAACACCGGATGGCATTCGTTGTAGGGGAGATCTTCGAGCGAAGCCCAGAAAAACTCAAACAGGTGGCCATGGTCGTCCAGTGTCTGATGACTCCATTGCCCGGGCAGGGCTCGCTCTGTGCTGCAAAGGTGAAAAGACCATACCTGATTTCGATAGTCAGCTCTCCAACATCCCAGATCGGTCTCAACAATAGCGTCATGGATACCAGACTCCTCTGCCAGCTCACGCAAGGCAGCCTGGGCAGGGAGTTCTCCCTCCTCGATAGTGCCTTTCACCAGTTGCGTCCCTGCTAACGGGTGCCGAAATAACAGAAGTTTGGCCGGCGTTGAATACGAGAGCACGACTGCACATACCTTGTTGGGCACCATCGTAATTTCCATTTGCAGCGTAAAGGGCCATCCATGATAAGCCTTCCGCTGGGCAGTAGTATGCGAGGGGGTGGCGGTCAAACTGATGCCAGTCATCAACGAACAGCCGTTACCGACTTACGGCGGGCGCCCAGAGTATGAGTGCGCTTACAGTTGACGGCTTCGCCCATTGCCGTAAGATCGCGCGCCCGAAGTTCAGCAGGCATATCGAGAAGGAGCTTCAATGCAACGGGTAATGATCATTGGTCAGCCAGGGTCTGGGAAAAGTACCCTGGCGCGCAAGCTTGGCGAGCGTACAGGCTTGCCGGTCATGCATATCGACACGATTCACTGGCAACCGGGATGGGTCGAGCGGAGCCGGGACGAGAAGACGCGTCTTTGTTATGAGGTCGAGGCCTGTGAGCGCTGGATCTTCGAAGGCGGGCATTCGACCACATGGAGCAACCGGCTGGCCCGCGCTGACATGTTGATATGGATTGATCGCTCGGCACCGCTTCGATTCTGGCGCGTGCTCCTCAGAACTATGCTGAACCGCGGCCGATCCCGGCCTGACTTGCCGGAAAACTGCCCGGAATTGCTGATCAACCTGCCGGAGTTTTTCAGGTTCATGTGGCGGACAAAAACCTCGTCTCGGGAGGCAATGAAGCGATTCGTGGCGACAGCCCCGCCGGTTTGTCGCGTGGTCTGCCTGCGGAGCAATCGGGATACCGAGGTTTTTCTCGCGAGTATGAGCACGCAGCCTGATCAGATTGTGCAACGTCATTAGGTGCTCGATCGCGCTTGATTGGCAGCAGACTGCCATGAAGGCGCATCAGAACTTTCTATTCTGCCCAAGGATTGCCCATGGCGCTGACCAGCAAGATCATTCCCTACACCCCCATTTGGCCCGCCCGATTTCTGGCAGACAAGCCACTCATCGCTTCGGCTTTTGGCGATGAACTGATTGCCATACACCATGCTGGGAGCACCTCTGTTCCAGGCCTCGCGGCGAAACCTGAGATTGATGTACTCATCGAGGTTCACGATCATCGCAATGCCTCGGCGCGGGACGAGATATTGATGGATCTGGGATATGTACGAGGAAGTGATCTATCGGAGGGACATCATTTCTATCGGCGTAACGTGTGCGGGATTCGTACGCACAAGCTCCACGTTTGTATCCGTGGCCACCTTACGATCATCCAGATGCTGGGGTTCAGAGATTTGCTCAGGCGCGATGCTTTGATACGCCAGCAGTATGAAGCGCTGAAGCTTCAGTTGGAGTCGAGTAATATTGGTGGGATGGCTGAGTATTTGGAGAAAAAGTCCCCTTTCATTATCGCAGCGCTACTTCATGCCAGTATATACACTCCTAAATGACCGATGATTGCTAAGCGCCCTAGGTCTTAAGTGCCCGCTTTGGGTCGGAAGCGTCATCTATGAATGGCCGCTTCTGGCCGATAGCAGTCGGTGTGAATTCCCTGCATTCGATTCCAGAAAATCAGGCCAACTGTCATAAACCCAACTCAAGAATCAGCCCGCCGTACAGACGATCAATCACTTTGCGCTCCTTCTGATATGCCGAAGGAATCTCTGGTTGCGACAACGCCTTCGCAACTAGTCCATACCACGCCAGCGAAACGACCGGGCGCTATTCAGGCAGCGCCCTTTCCCGACGTGGCCATTTAAATTGCACTGGCTGGAACGTTAAACGCTTTGGTCTAGGATCCGCAGCACGATTCGTGATGGATTGCACATCCCCATGTGTAAGGTGTTCGTTGCCACCCGCTTGTTGAATGCCTGCCCCTCGGGTTCTCCGCTGTTCGGGTTGACGTCAAAATGCGGAAAGTTGCTGCTGGCAATATCCACCCGCAGGCGATGGCCACGCTTGAACAGGTTGCAGGTCGCGAACGGCTCAATCGTGATCGCAAAGCGCTCACCTGGAGTGACCGGTGTGGGGTTATCCCAGGATGCTCGGTAGCGGCAACGTAGAATGCCGTCGGTGATGTTCATCGCGTACCCCTCCGGATAGTCGTCGCTCACCGGATAGACGTCGACGAGCTTGGCGGTAAAGTCCGTGTCCAGGCCATCGGTCTGTACCCAGAGTTCGACGCGCACCGGCCCGGCGACGATCAGATCATGTTCCAGCGGCTCGGTCTGGAACGTGAGCACGTCGTCACGAGCGGATATCGAACGACCGTCGCCAAGCGCACCGAAAAACTCAGGGGTTTCCCGCTGATCGAACGCCCCTCCCGCGAAGATTGGCGCCCCGGACGTCAGCGCGCCGCCAAGGGTCGGGACGGGATGGTCAGGGTCGCTGCGATAGTTTAGCGACGCTTCTGCCACAGCGGGCGGGTGGGCGCCCAACGATCCCTCAGGGTGCAGATAGAATGCCTGCTCGTGGCTGTCGGGCAGTGGCCATTGCGCTGCACTCAGCCAACGGCCGCCGTGTTCCATGCGCCCGTCGTCATTGCGCTGGCCAGTGCCGGTGCCCATCAGGAAGACCTGAACGTCGGGCGCTCCATGGTCAAGGGCTTCGTGGGTCTTGAGGTGCTGATTGAACCAGTCCAGCCGACAGGAGAGCCAGTCCGTTGCCAGCTGACCATCGAACGCCGCCAGTGGGCCAAATTCGGCATCACCACTGTGGGTGACGTTGCGATCGCCGTGCAGCCACGGCCCCATGATCAGGCGTTGCGGCGCCTGTCGTCCCTGACGAAACGCCTGATAATTGGCCAACGTCGAGCTGACGTAAGCGTCATACCAACTGGACATGAACATCACCGGGATATCGGGGATGGTATCGAACCAAGCCTCGGCGCAAATCCCCAGTTGCTGCCAGTAGTCATCGAAACGGCCTCGCGACCACTGATCCAGCAGGTATGCCTCGTATTCCGGCAAATGCCTCAGGGGCGAATGGCCGACGCGCCACGGCATGCGCTTGAACCATTCATGAATGTCCTCGTTCTCCAATGCCTGGCGCAGCGCCGGATCGGCTTTGGCTGCCGGGCTTTCCTTGGCCCGACGAAAGGCCCAGGTCGCTTGCTTGAGTTCGAACGCTCCGCCTTGCCGCACGCCGCAGTGGTACGCGTTATGAAAGCCGCCGGAATCGAGGACCATCGTGGTCAGGCCTGGAGGGTTAAGGCACGCCATCGCCAGCTGGGTGTGCGCGGCGTAAGACAGCCCCATGCTGCCGATGCGTCCGTTGCACCACTGCTGACCGGTGATCCATGCCAAGGTGTCGAAACCGTCCTCACCCTCATTGATGTATTTAGTGAAGATGCCTTCGGAGCCGTAACGCCCGCGGCAATCCTGAAACACGACGGCGAAGCCTGCCTGGGTGAAGGCGGCGGCCATTTCTTCGCGGGTCAGGTGATGCCCGTCCAGGCGGACTTCGGACCGCGACGCCGCGCTTTTGTCGTACGGCGTGCGTTCGATCACCACGGGCCACGGCCCTTCGGTGTCTGCTGGCAGATATACATCGGTTGCCAGATGAATGCCGTCACGCATGGGCACGGGAATGTCGAGAGTGATGTGCATGCAAGCCGAAGTCAGGTCGTAAAGCGTATTCATGCCAGAACCTTGTGGGCGCAGGTGTGCCGTCTGATGCACGACCGCCGCGCCAGAAAAATGAATGACAGGGTTGAAACAGCGGTGCCGTCAGTAGCCGATAACCACGGCCGTGATCAGCAACGCGATGGAGATCGCGGCGAACACCAACAGCAAAGGAAAGATGAACCGTGCCCATGCCCCCCAGCCCACCTGAGCGGCGGCCAGCAAAACCAGCAGGCCGCTGGAGGTCGGGCTGATCATGTTGGTCAGGCCATGGCCCAGCAGAAAGGCGTAGACGCTGGTCTGCGGACTGACGCCGGACAACTGGGCCAGCGGGCCGAAGATCGGCATCGTGACGGCGGCCTGGCCGGAGGTGGATGGAATCAGCAATTCGAGCAGCAGTTGACTGAAGAACATGCCCAGTGCCGAAAGAATCGGCCCATGGCTGCCCATCAGATGCGCCAGGCCGTCGACGATGGTGTCAAGCACGTCGCCGGTGGACAGGATGATCTGCACCGCCGTCGCCAGCCCGATCATCACCCCGGCGATCAGCACCTTTTGCATGCCCTCGATGAACGCCGCACACCCTTCACTGGCGCCAAGTCCCGCCACGAGGGCGAACAACACGCTCAAGGCCAGGTAATAGGCCGACAGCGCCGTGTATTGCCAGTGCCAGGTGTTCGAAGCGTAGATCAGAAAGCCGATGCCGGCCGCCAGTAGGAGGATGTTGAGCGTGTGGCGAAGCGACAGGCGCTGACTCTCGAACTGATGCGCCACCGACCGATCGAAACCGAAGCGGCGCAGCACCATGAACATGAATCCAATGCCCACCGGCAACATGATGAGGTAAGCGGCCACGCGCATGCTCATGCCGCTGAACACCGGCAGCCCCACGATCGGCTGCGCCACAGAGAGCGCAATGGGGCTGGAAATCGACGCCAGGTAGCCGATCTTCAGCGGCACCACCACCAGCGCCAGACCCACGATGTTAGGCAAGCCCATGCGGTTGGCCAGTGCGACCATCAGCGGCACGATCACGATGTATTCCTTGGCCATGCCCATGAACGTGCTGCCCGCGGAAAACGCCAGCATCAGGCAGGGTACTAGTACGTAGACATTGCCCCGGGTCACGCCCAGCAGGCGTTCGAGCCCGGCGTTGATGGCGCCGGCACGGTTCAGCACCCCCAGCATGCCGCCGGTGAACAGCACCATGAAAATCAGTCCGACGCTTTTCTCGATGCCCTGGGGAATGGCCATGACCGCTTCAGTCAGGCTGACCGGTTGCGCGAAGGTATCGTCGGCCTTGCGCACCGGGACGGAAAACAATTGCGCTGGCGATGCGTCTTTTTCCAGCGTCTTGTAGGAGCCAGGCACCACGATGATGCCGTGGCGCTGATACTCGCCAGAGCGCACGACATAGGTCATCGCCATCGCCAGGAAAACGATCACCAGCAAGATCACCGCTGGATTGATTTGCCGCCGTTCGCGTGGCACGCAGACCGTGCTAACGGCATCCCCCGGCGCACCGACGGGGAGGGAAGGTTTCAGTGTTTCGTTCATGTGAAGTGCTCTGCAAATGTTTGATTCAGGTCGAGCGAAGGCGGTAAACACAGCCTTGGCCGTTCAAAGGCAGACAAACAAAAGGGCGCGGGACAACAGCCGCTCAGGAGCACCGGAGGTCATTGTAAAGAAGCGATTGAGTGGCGACATGACAGGCTCTTGTTTTTGTTGTTTGAGGTGATTCGTATCCGCTGTTTCTACCCGTTTCAGGGCGGACGAAGCTGAACTTATGACAACCTCCGAGCGCGCACAACGTTATGCGTAAAGCGGGTAAGGCTATTCGGTTTGTCGTCCGTGGCCCGCGGTGCCACGGGCCTTTTCAAAGGTCTGGGAGGCCTGAAAAAGTTGTTCGCGCAGGTACTCGGCAAAGCCTTCGAGCGCGCGGGAACGGGGCTGGCCGTGGCGTGAGATCAAGCCGAAAGTGTGGGGCAAGCCGGGCGTGAAAGGGCGAGTGACGATCGGCAGATCACTGAAATGGCTGACCAGAAACGCATTGACGATGGACACGCCAGTGCCCTCGGCGACGAACGCACAGGCCGCACTGACCGAGTGCACTTCGACCCTCACCTGCGGGGCGACCCGAGCGCCACGCAGCAGCAAGTCCAGCTCGGCACGCAAGGCGCGTTGGCGTCCCAGCATGACCATCGGCACGCCGCGCAGATCGGTGATGTCGACCACCTCTTTCTGCGCCAGGGGATGCCCCAACGGCATGACGCAGACACCTTCGGCCTCCAGCACCGGGGTCACGTCCAGCCCCTCATTCTCAATGGGCAACCGTACCAGCGCGAGATCAGCCGCCCGGTCCAGTACGGCGCGTTCGAGATAAGCATTGGACCCGATGAGCAGTTCCACCACCACGTCTTCGCGGTCACGTAGGTAAGCGGCAACCAGCCGTGGAATCAACTGCTGGGTCATGCTCGGCGGCACCCCGAGTTTGAGCAGCGTCTTGCTCGATCGACCCAGGCGTAAATCGTCCGCTCTGCGTTGCACGCGCTGCATGCCGTCGAGCACGCCGCTGATGTCGGCGAGCAATTCATCGGCCTCGGGCGTGGCCGTCAGCCTGCCATTTCGACGTAGAAACAGCGCCACGCCGAGACTCTCTTCCAACTGGCCCAGCAATCGGCTGACGGCGGACTGGGACAGGTCCATCCGGGCAGCGGCACCGATGGTCGAGCCGGTCTCCATGATCGCTTTGAAGGCTTCCAACTGTTTGAAATTCGTCAATTTTTCCTGCCTTGAAACGCATGTTGGCGCCCGTGGAAACAGCTTTCACGCATAGCCCGATGCGTGCTGCGCATAACGTTGTAAGGGGGTTCATCTGCCGCTAGTGTCCGCCGCAAAGCAACCTGGCGTCCAGTTTTCGGACGGGGCCAAGACCAGGGCTTGAGAGCCTGCGGGCTTCTTTTTCGCTGCCATAAAACCAACAACTCCGATGAGGACAGCGTGATGCGAAAACTGTTTGTAACCTCCCTGGTTTCCTGCGCCAGCCTGGCGTCGACCAGCGCCATGCCAGTGCGCGCCGAGGGCTTTATCGCCGACAGCCATGGCACCCTGGAACTGCGTAATTACTACTTCAATGACGGCTATCGGGACGGCGGCGAGGACCGCAAGGAGTGGGCCCAGGGTTTTCTGCTGGACCTGCAATCGGGCTTCACGCCCGGCGCCGTCGGCTTCGGACTGAATGCCCTGGGGCTGGTCGGCCTCCGGCTCGATTCGAGCCCGACCCATGCCGATACCGGCCTGTTGCCGGTGCATGACAATGGGCATGCAGCCGACGAATTTTCCACGCTGGGGCTCACCGCCAAAGTGCGAGTTGGCGATGCGTTGATCAAGAGCGGCACCTTGCTCACGCGTATCCCGGTGATGGTCTACAACGACGGTCGCCTGGTGCCCCAAACCTTCCGCGGCACTCAAATCGAATACACTGGGATTCCTGATCTCTATCTGCACGCTGGCCACCTCGACAAGAACAAAACCCGCAATTCTACCGACAGCGTCGACATGACGCCGTCAGGCTACCGAGGCAATGACGGCACCGATTTCGACTTCAGCGGCGCCACCTACAAGGTGAGCCCGAACCTTAGCGTCACTGGTTACTACGGCGAGATGCGCGACTTCTATCGCCAAGGGTTTCTCGGCGTGGTGCACAAATGGCAATTGGGCAACGGCAGCCTGACCAGTGATTTGCGCTACTTCGACAGCGGCGATGCTGGCCGTGCGTACAACGGTAAGGTCGATGCGGACATGTTCAGTGGTTTGTTCACTTATCGCCTGGGCGGTCATGCGCTGGGCTTTGGCTACCAGAAACTGTTTGGCGACACCGCGTTACCCTACGTCAACGGTGGCTCGGTCTACTCCTTCAGCAACGCCAGCATCGGCAAGTTCATCCAGGCCGGAGAAAAGACTTGGATGGCCCGCTACGATTATGACTTCGCGGCCCTCGGCGTCCCGGGGCTGAGCCTGATGACGCGTTACTACAAAGGTGATCACGGGGCATACAAAGACACCGAAGCTCGGGAGCACGAGACCAACACCAGCCTCAAGTACGTCATGCAAGGTGGAACGTTCAAAGGGTTCGGCACTCAACTGAGCCACGCTATATCGCGCTCGACCTACTCGGACGACCGGGATAATTATCGAATCTACCTGACCTACGAAATCGCATTGTGGTGACGTTTGCCTTGAACCGCCCGGTTGCCTGATGTCGCGGCAGCCGGAGGGTCTTGTGCAGGACGTCTTACGTTGAATGGGCACGTGATAAAAGTGTGTTCGAGTGGATACCCAGCGCCCGCGCGATGCAGGCGAGGGCGAGCAGGGTGGTGGGGGCCACCAGCGCCACGTGCCGGCCATTGAGGTCGAAACATTCGCTGTGCGCCAGCACCAGTGGCAACTCCGTGCACCCCAGGATCAAGTCCCGCGCGCCGATTTCATAGAGATGCTCTGCCGCCAAGAGCACTTGATCCTTGCAGAGTCCGTCGGTGAAGCCGGCCTTGATCCCGCGTTGGCCATAGATAGCCTCCATCACCAACTGCTGGTAATCGCATCGGGGAGTGATGAGCTGCACGCCGTACTGCTTCGCAGCGTTCTGGTACACCTGACTTTGCACGATCCACTCCACGGTCTGCGTCAGCATGTTGATGACGGGTACGCCGAGGTGAGGCTGGATGCGCTCGACAAAGGCGTGGGCGGTGTTGCATTCCAACATCCTTGATGAGCTGGCTGAAGGTGACGGACCAGTTATAAGACAAGTGTTGAAGTGGCTTTCTGTCACCTTGCCCTTGCTGGCTATAAGCGGCGAGATTGACACAAGCCCCTCTCCCCGCGTCATCTTGAATTGCTAGAGACGTTCGGACTATCGCCTTAAGGCCAAGGCTGCGCAAGGATGCACTGCGAGTCGGGAGCCGCATACAAGCTGTCAATCAGCGCGGCGCGGCGGGACAGTACGGCACTCTGATTGAGTGAGCCTTTATCGGTGATCTCACCAGCATCCAGGCTTGGCCCCTCGTTCACCAGAAAGGCCCAGGCGATATGTGAGGCCAAGCCGGTGGCTTCGCGGTTAAGGTCGCGTAACAGATCTTCGAATCGGCTCCGCACGGGCTCTGCCGCCAGCACCTGCTCGACGCTGGCATTCGCCGTCAGCCCTGCCAGTTCCCGGCAAGCGGGTAGATGAAGGAAAATTAACAAGCCGATACGCGGGCGGTCCGGTCCTGTCACCACCACGTCCTGGACATAGGGGGCCCCTTGCAGGATGACACGGGCGCGTAACGGGCCGACGCTGACGAACACACCGGTGGAGAGCTTGAAATCTTCGGCGATGCGCCCGTCGAACATCAGGCCCAATTGGGGTTGTTGTGGGTCGGCGAACCTGAGTGCATCGCCAGAGCAATAGAAGCCTTCTTCGTCGAATGCCTCGGCGGTCTGCTGTGCCGAACGCCAGTAGCCGGACATGATGTGCGGGCCACGAAAGCGTGCCTCGAGTTTGCCCCCGGCCGGAACCAACTTGATCTCGCATCCCGGCGCCGGTAGCCCAACATAGCCCGCCATCGAGAGTGGCCCTGTGGTAAAGGTGCAGCATGGCGACGCTTCGGTCATGCCCAATCCAGCCATCATACGGATGCGCTCGCCGCAGTGTGCAGTGGCTACCGCGTCCAAGCGATCCCAGACGGCTTGCGACAGCCCCGCGCCTGCGAAAAAGAACAGCTTGATGCGGGCAAAGAAGTTGTCGCGCAGATCGGCGTTACGCTCCAACTCGCCGACCAGTTCCTCCCAGCCCTTGGGCACGGTGAGATAAACCGTCGGCGAGATCTCTTTAAGGTTCCGCACTGTTTCGGCCATGCCCTGCGGGGTCGGCTTTCCGCCATCGATAAACAGGCTGCCGCCGTTGTACAGGGCAATGCCGACGTTATGGCTGCCGCCGAATGTGTGGTTCCACGGTAGCCAGTCGACCAGTACCGGCTGCTGGATGGCGAACTCGGGGAAGGTCTGAAGCAGCATCTGTTGGTTGGCGCAGAGCATGCCTTGGGTAGTCGGTACGGCCTTGGGCAATTTGGTCGAGCCCGAGGTGAAGAGGAATTTGGCGATAGTGTCGGGGCCGGTTGCGGCGAAGGCGAGGTCCGCCTGGGTAATGTCCTCTTGTTGGAGCAAGCTGGCGAAGGTGCTGCTGGTGCGCTCTGCCAGTGCCCCGCGTGTGAAGACGAGTGGGGTGTCCGGATCTGTTAGGGCTAGGATGGCACGTTCGAAAGGCGCGGCGTCGGCGGCAAAGATCAGGCCGGGGCGCAGTACCTCGAAGATGTGCCGTAGCTTGGCGAGGTCCTGGGACAGCAACGCATAGGCCGGCGAGACCGGGCAGTAGGGGATACCTGCATACATGGCGGCGAACGCCAGTTGCAGGTGTTCCAGGTCGTTGCCCGAAAGGATCACCAGCGGACGATCGGCGGACAGGTTGAAGCCCATCAGCGACTGGGCCAATGCGCGCACGTTGCTCAGCATTTGGCTGTAGCTGATACGGCGCCACTCACCGTTGGTGTCGCGTTCAGCGACCAGCGTTGCCTGTGGCGTACGCTCGGCCCAGTGAAGCAGGCGATCGAGTAGGCGCCGGGGAGCAGGTAGCAGTGTGGTGTCGGGGCGCAGGTAGATCACTGCGCCGTCTTGTGCAACGGTCATCGCCGGGTTGCCGATGACGACGTGACGATAGCGCACCGGCTTTGGGGGTTGTGCCGTGGATTCAACGCTCACTTGGCGTTCCTCTCTCTTCGGCGCCTGCGGTGCCTGAAGGGCGGGCCGGGCGCACGGATTGTTGTTATTTTCTCAAGCTGCAGGGCCTTTGCCTGGCCGCCATGGCGTTGCGTGGATCAGATCGGGTAGTGGCGCGGTCCGTTCTGCACCGTCACCCAGCGCAGCTGGGTGAAGTGCTCGATCGATGCACGGCTTCCGAAACTGCCATAACCACTAGACTTGACGCCGCCGAAGGGCATCTGGGCTTCGTCGTGTACGGTGGGCCCGTTGATATGGCAGATGCCCGACTCGATTCGTTGCGCCAGTGCCAGCGCTCGTGACACGTCGCGGCTGAATATCGACGCCGACAGGCCGAATTCAGAGTCGTTGGCCAGCCGTAGCAATTCCTCATCGCTCCGCCCGCGCAGCACGACGGCCACCGGGCCAAAGGATTCTTCACGATACAGGCGCATGTGCTCGGTCACTTGGTCGAGGAGTATCGGTTGCACGATGCTGCCATCGAATTCGCCGCCGGCGAGCAACCGCGCACCATGGGCAACGGCGTCATCGACCATCGCCTTGACCCGCTGTCCCGCTGCGGCGTCGATCAGTGAGCCAAGCACAGCGCCTTCATCGCCCGGAGCGCCCGCGCGAAGGCTGGCCACTCGCCGGGTGAGCTTGTCGACGAAAATGTCGGCGATTCCAGCATCGACGATCAGGCGCTCTGTGGACATGCAGATCTGCCCCTGATTGAAGTATGCACCGAACACGGCGGCATCCACCGCGGCGTCTAGGTCGGCGTCCTCCAGTACCAGGAGCGGGGCCTTGCCGCCGAGTTCCAGCAACGCCGGTTTGAGGTGACGCGCAGCCAACTCACCGACAATGCGACCGACATGGGTGGAACCGGTGAAGTTGACCCGTCGCACAGCGGGGTTGGCGATCAGTCGCTCGACAATGGCCGCAGCATCTTGAGGTGCATTGCTGATCACATTGACCACGCCATCGCCGAGATGTGCGTCATGCAGAACCTGGCCGATTAACCGGTGGGTGGACGGGCTCAGTTCAGATGCCTTGAGAACTACTGTGTTTCCGCACGCTAATGGCATGGCCAATGCGCGCACGCCGAGGATTACCGGGGCGTTCCACGGTGCGATGCCTAGCACCACACCACATGGCTGGCGCAGGCCCATGGCAAAACTGCCAGACACATTAGACGGGATGACCTCACCCAGAATCTGCGTGGTCATCGCTGCGGCTTCTCGCAGCATGCCGGCTGCCAGTTGCACATTGAAGCCATACCAGTTGGCCGCTGCGCCAGTTTCATTGGCGCCCGCCATGAACTCGGGGGCTCGGGCTTCCATTAGATCGGCGGCCAGCAACAGCCTTCGGCGTCGTTCCGTTGGTGCCAGGGCCGCCCAGGCGGGGAATGCGGCCTGAGCGGCAGCTACCGCGGCGTCGGCATCTTCCAAAGCGGCCGCGGCAACCCTTACTAGGATTTCACCTGTCAGCGGGCTGCGTCGCTCGAAAGTACGACCATCGGCGGCAGGGCGCGCTTGGCCGCCGATCAGCAGGGATACGTCGGTCATGTTTATCCTCTCCAAAGCAGTTCAAGGGCTATGCGCGAAAACTTTCTTTTCACGCACGCGGCGACTTTGCGTGGAAGCCGCCGCGTGAGCCGAATCAGCGCTTGTACGTCTGCAGGCCGGGCTTGATACTTTTGTCGTCGAGGAACTGCTTCATGCCTTGCTCGCGACCGCCTTCCGGATCAAGCAGGCGTGACTGGTCGAGCTTGGCGTACAAGTAGTCCTCGTTCTGTTCCCAGGTCAGCTCGCGGCAGCGTTTGAAGCCGATCTTGGCCGCACGCAGCACCACCGGGTTCTTTTCCAACAGGTTATTGGCCAGCTCAAGGGTGGTTTCGCGCAGTTGCGCCAGCGGTACGCTCTGATTGACCAGTCCCATGGCGGCAGCCTTCTGACCGTTGAAGGTCTTTCCGGTCATGATGTAGTAGAGCGCCTCGCGGTGACCGCACGTGTCAGCCATGGCCTTGCTCACCAGATTGCCCGGGGGGATGCCCCAGTTGATTTCTGACAGGCCAAAAGTCGCTTCGTCCGCACAAATCGCCAAATCGCAGGCTACCAGCGGGCTGAAGCCGCCACCGAAACACCAGCCATTGACCATAGCAATGGTCGGCTTGGTGTACATGCGCAAGAGTTTCCACTGCCACTGGCAGGCCTCGCGACGGATCTTTTCCTGGAGAATCTCGGGACCTGCGTCGACCTCTCGGAAGTATTCCTTGAGGTCCATCCCGGCGGTCCAAGCCTCGCCCGCGCCGGTCAGCACCAGAACGCGCACTTCGGCATCCTGCTCAAGCGTCTCCAATACATCAATCATTTCGCGGTTGAGCGTCGGGCTCATTGCGTTACGTTTTTCCGGCCGATTAAGGATCACCCAGGCGATTCCTGATTCGAGTTCGACCTTCACGGTTTGCCAACGGCCTTCATAGCTACTCATGTCACGCACCTCGGTTGTTGTCTGTGTTGTGGTGCGAAATTAAGCGGGAAAAATAGTTATGTCAATTAACTATTTTTTGAGATTTTTGTTTTCCATGGCGAATTTTTCAGGGTTTCTCCATTTTTTTTGTTGAGTTATTTCGCCGTATTTATGAGGGCGGATGGGCATCCATGAAAAAAATCATTACAATGATTAATCAATTGATATGTCGGAATTTTTAATGCCACGCAAGCTTAATTCAGCACCCGTTTCATCGCCCTTGGAGTCGCTCGACGGTGCCCTCAATAACCTTGTCGGCTACGTGATGCGTCGCGCGCAGATGAAGATCACTCAGAATTTGAGCAGCCAACTTGAGGAGTACGATATTCGCCCGGCGCAATTCACCGCCCTGAACATCATCGAGCAGTCACCAGGGTTGATGCAGGCCGACCTGGCGAAGGCGCTGGCGGTCGAACCACCCCAGGCCGTGTTGATGATCAATAAGCTGGAAAGCCGTGGCTTGGCTATGCGTATCCGCAGTAATTCGGACAAGCGCTCCTATGGCTTGTTTCTCAGCAAAACCGGAGAACATTTGCTTCGGCAACTGAAAGAGGTCGCGTTGCAGAGTGATCTGGAGAGCACCGCGGTACTCTCCACCGAGGAACGCGAGCAACTGCTGACGTTGCTGCACAAGCTGTATCGCCAGGATTGAAAACGGGCCCGATGCACAGATCGGGCCTCAGGGTGGGGCTCAATGCTGTTGAGCGACTTCCCGAAACGCTTCGCGCATCCAGCGGTGCGCCGGGTCTTTGTCCAAGACGCTGTTCCACTGCATGTACTCGATCAGTGGCGGTATGCTGACCGGCGTCTTTAGAATCTTCAGCGGCAGGAACTGGGCGTACAGCTTCGATAACCGAGACTGCATGATGGCCACCCGGTGAGTGCCGATCAGCAGATGAGGCAGGGTGTTGAAGTTACTGGTAGTGACCTCCACGCGCCGCTCCTTACCGAAGCGACGGGCGAACTCTTCTTCGAAGCTGGGCGCCCGGGCATTGCCGAAACTCACCGCGACATGCCCCAGTTGCAGGTACTGCTCAAGTGACAGGCTCTTCCCGACCAAGGGGTTGTCGCGCCATAGCACGCAGTCGTACTGATCCTCGAACAGCAACTCCTTGGGGTGGTCAGACGACAGGTACTGCCCCGGCATGATCACGAAATCCACTTCGCCCTGGCTGAGCAGCTCGTTGAAGTGATTGCCGGTGGGCAGGATATCCAAGGAGATACGCGGTGCGTGCAATTGCAGGTATTGAGTCAGCGGCGCCAGAAAGGCCGTCGTGACGAAGTCCGAGGCGATGATCTTGAAGTGACGACTGCAGGTCGCGGGGTCGAATGCGGGGCGGTTGACTATCTTGGACTGGATGTCGAGGAGGACCAGGCGCACCGGATCAGCCAGCTCCTGGGCCAGCGCCGTAGGTATCATCCTGCGCCCCACCGACACCAGTAATTCATCGTCGAAATACTCACGCAGCTTGGCCAGATGACCGCTCGCCGCCGATTGGCTGATGTTCAGGCGTTCGGCTGCCCGTGTAATGCTCTGTTCCCGCAACAGGGTGTCGAGCGCCACCAGCAGGTTGAGGTCGAGGTGATGGAAACGCATGCATGACTCCCAAGTCCAGGGGCGTGTTCGGATCTAAATTTTTATATAGGTCGGGTCCGGATAAACGATTTCTCGGGCCCCTTTTTTGTACCTATGATTGCATCACACGACAGGTTCAATCGAGAAAAAACGGACAGTTAATTGCGTGTGGTCGCGCACAACAGTCGTCAGCAATCTTGCGCTCGGAGTCTTTGTATCTTTGCCCCGGAACATCGGCCAATGCCTATGTCACGGGCGTGTATTGATTACCCCTTTACGACAAAAAGAATAATTTAGAGGTCGCAATCATGCTCAATCGTCGTTGTAACAATAGTTTTATCGCATTTGCCGGTCGCCTGCCGCGTCTAGCCATCCTCGCAATGGCGGTCGGGGTGACCAGCGTATCTCAGGTCAGTGCGTTTGAAATTGAAACTGATAACCCCGACCTGCGGCTGCGCTGGGACAACACCATTAAATACAACGCGGGCTGGCGTTTGAAAAAGGCAGACGACAAGCTGACGAGTTCGGTAAACCAGGACGACGCGGATCGCAATTTTGACAAAGGCCTGATTTCCAATCGGTTGAACATCCTTTCTGAGTTAGATGCGCGCTATAAAGATTTTGGCGCACGGGTGAGTGCGGCGGGTTGGTACGACACCGTGTATCAACGAAGCAACGACAACAACTCACCAGCTACGGCGAATCAGCGCTCGGTAAGCTACGACCAGTTCACCGACGACACTCGCGAGCTGCATGGCGGAAAAGCTGAGATTCTCGATGCGTTCATATTTGGCAAAGGATCACTGGGGCAGTTGCCCAGTAGTTTTCGTCTCGGCCGTCACACGGTCTTGTGGGGAGAAAGCTTATTCTTTGGAGCTAACGGTATTGCCGCCGGGCAAGCGCCTGTGGATGTGATCAAGGCCACTTCGGTACCCAATACACCTTTTAAAGAGTTGATACGCCCCGTCAACCAATTTTCTGGACAAATCCAGCTCCGCTCCAATGTCTCTGTCGCCGCGTACTACCAATTTGAATGGGAAGAGAACCGTATTCCCGCCGTGGGCAGCTATTTTTCTACCTCTGACGTTGTAGGCGACGGCGGAGAGAGACTGATTGCCGGTGGTCCAATCGGGCCTAACCGCCAGCCATTGGCGTTCTTCCGCGGTAAAGACATCAAGGCAAGCGATAGGGGTCAATACGGCCTATCGCTGCGTTTTTCGCCCGAGGATTGGAATACCGACTTTGGCCTCTACGCGATCCGTTATCACGCTAAAGACCCTATGCTCTACACCCGGGCGAATGCCACAGGGCCGAACATACTGACCGGGCAGTTGGGTGAATACCAATTGGTATACGCTGAGGGAATTCGCGCCTATGGCGCAAGCTTCAGTACCTCGTTAGGCGATGCGAACGTCGCCGGTGAAGTCTCTGTTCGGCGCAATACGCCGCTGGTAAGCGTTTCGCAAGCCAACCCTACGGGTACCGGAGACAATGATGATCATGCGCTGTACGCGGTCGGTAACTCCGTTCACGCACAGCTGTCGTCGCTCTATTCTTTTGCGGGGAACGGTATCTGGGATTCCGCCAGTCTGGCGGGCGAGGTCGCCTGGCACCGACGCACCAGCATCACGAAAAACGCGTCTGCGCTTGACCCCAACAGTGAACGTGATGCGTGGGGTTTTCGCATGAGCTTCACTCAAAACTTCTTTCAGGTGTATCCAGGCCTGGACCTCAGCGTGCCTATCGGGCTGGGATACAACCCGAAGGGGCTATCTTCTGTGATCACCAAATTCAACAATGGTGTGGGTGACAAAGGCGGCGATATCAGTTTCGGTGTTCAGGCCGACTACCTGCAAACCTGGAAGGTCGGTATTAACTACACCAGGTACATAGGCGGCAGCGACAACTTCCTGGACGCTGGTAACGCTAATACCTATGGCCAGCCGCTCAAGGACCGAGATTTCGTTGCGTTGACTGCGCAGCGTTCGTTCTGACGTATTAAATCTATAAAAAGAGAACAGAGGTGCGGTTCATGAAACTCAACCCGATTTATGCCGTTCTATTGACCAGCTTGCTACTTCCTTTTTCATTGCAGGTACGCGCTGTCAGCGACAGCGAAGCACAGCAACTCAAATCCGGCCTCACCCCACTGGGTGGTGAGCGTGCCGGAAACGCCGATGGCAGCATTCCGGCCTGGAGTCAGGGTTTTACCCAAGTGCCCGCTGGTGTCAAACCGGGGCCGCGGATTCCGGACTATTTTGCCAGTGATAAAGTTTTATATTCGGTGACTTCGCAAAATCTCAGTCAATACGCCGACAAACTCAGTGATGGGCAGAAGGCGCTCTTTGCCAAATATCCGAATTATCGAATCGACGTTTATCCGACTCGACGAACGGCAGCCGCGCCTCAATGGGTTTATGACAACACCCTGAAAAATGCGACTAGCGCGCACCTGACCAACCAGAACAATACCTTGGAAGGCGCAAGCGGAGGGATACCATTCCCGATCCCTAAATCGGGTGCCGAAGTTGTCTGGAACCACCAACTGAGTTGGCGTGGAGAAGCTTGGAAGAACGATTTCAACGTTTACATCATTACCGCCAATGGTCAACGAATTCTTTCCAGCACCATCCAGTCACAGCGGGAAATGCCATATTACTTTCAAAGCGTAAAATCTGAATACAAGGGTGTTTATTGGATGACCAAATTGGTCAATCTTGGCCCTCCGTTGCGTGCGGGGGAAGCCTTACTAGGGCGTGAGCCGCTGGATTACGCCAATGGTGGGCCGCAATCCTGGGTTTACCTGACTGGCCAACGACGCGTACGAAAACTGCCGGTTTCTTCCTACGATACACCGACGCCCACCAGTTCCGGCGTGGCCAATTTCGACGAAGTATCGGTATTCACCGGGCCGCTGGATCGCTACGACTGGAAGATTGTCGGTCGGCAGGAAATGCTCATTCCCTATAACAGCAATAAGATTCTGCAGCCTGAGAAGGACGCCGACATCCTGAGCGGTCGGTTCCTTAACCCAGATCACATGCGTTGGGAGTTGCACCGTGTATGGGTCGTGGAAGGCAACCTGGTTGCTGGTAAGCGTCATAGCATGCCCAAGCGGCGCCTGTATGTAGACGAGGACACCTGGATGGCTATGCTCGGCGACAGCTGGGATGCCAACCAGAAACTGTGGCGGACCTATTTGCAGTTGCCCTACGCCACACCTGAGTTGCCAGGATTGGTTCGCGGCATGTTCGCCCAATACGACCTGCAAACCGGCGCCTGGATGGCCAACAACGTTGTCACTGAAAAACGCGTCCAGAACGAAATAGTCAAACCGTTTCCTGACAGCGACTTCAGTCCCGATGGTCTCGCCGCTGACGGGGTGCGGTAATGAAATTGCTGTCTTTTTGTTCGGTTGTCGGGCTGCTGCTGACGAACCTGTCAGCCCATGCAGGTGATCCTCTGGTGAAGGATGTGTTGCAGCGGCCGGCTCTGCTCGTCAGCCAGCCGGCACAGGCTGTTCTCATTGATGTTGCCCGAGCGGGCAGGCGTGTGGTCGCGGTAGGTGAGCAGGGCCTGATCCTGCTCTCGGATGATGATGGCAAAAACTGGCGCCAGGCGTCCGTGCCGATCAGTGTCAGTCTTACCGCGCTTACTTTCCCTTCACCTGACCACGGTTGGGCTGTGGGGCATGCGGGCAGTGTCCTTCATACAGCCGACGGGGGAGAGCATTGGACCTTGCAACTGGATGGAAAGGCGGCAGCTCAGCAAGTGATGGATGCTGTATTGAACGCATCTTCCGCCAATGGCCAGGCGATGAAGGTGGCTCAGCGGTTTGTCGCCGACGGTGCTGACAAACCTTTCCTCGCTGTGCATTTCAGCAATGATCGCCAGGGTACTGTTGTCGGAGCGTTCGGGCTGGTGCTGCATACCGAGGATGGCGGCCAGACCTGGCAGTCATGGGTTGATCGACTGGATAACCCAGCCGGTAACCATTTCTATGCCGTTACCGGTCATGGGGAGCAGATCTACATCGCTGGAGAGCAAGGCTTGTTGTTTGCATCCGATGATAGTGGCGCACATTTCAAGCGTGTGCCGACCCCCTATGAGGGTAGCTTTTTTGCCATGAACCTGGCGGCTGATGGTGATTTGCTGTTAGCAGGCCTGCGCGGTAATGCGTGGCGCACGCGAGATAAAGGTCAACACTGGCAATCTCTGAGTAACCCCTTGAAGTCTAGTTTGATGGCGGCCCGGACTACTGAGGACGGGGACGTCATGTTCGCTGACCAGAGTGGACACTTGCTCCTGAGTTCGAGTGGCGACGGTCAGCTAAGGGTGCAGGCATCATCCACGCGCCCGCCCGTGTCGGCACTGACTCAAACAATCAGTGGCCAATGGATTGTTGTAGGCGCTCGTGGTGTGAAACGCGTGGACGTGCGAGGAGAAGCGAAATGAATGCGGTTCAGACCTCGAGTGACCGACCCGTATCAGCCGAACAGAGCTTGAAAAACTTTGACCTCGATTCGGGCTCCTTCATCGAAAGAAGCCTGTTCAACCACCGTGGGCTGGTCTTGCTGTTATGCCTTTTGCTTACCCTCGGGCTGGGAGCAGCGAGCACACGTTTGGGCCTCAACGCCAGTTTCGAAAAGATGATCCCGACCGGCCATCCTTACATCGCAAATTACCTCGCCAACCAGGGCGAACTGACGGGGTTGGGCAACTCGGTACGCATTGCCGTCGAGTCGCCGGCAGATTCCATTTACGACGCACATTACCTTGAGTTGCTTGCCAAACTCAGTGACAAAGTCTTCTTGTTGCCTGGGGTCGACCGCCCGTTCATGAAGTCGTTGTGGACGCCGAACATGCGCTGGATGGCGGTCACCGAAGAGGGCGTCGAAGGCGGGCGCGTCATTCCAGATGATTACGACGGCTCAGCCGGCAGCCTGGAAACAATTCGCCAGAACGCAGCACGATCAGGAGAGATCGGCCAGACCATCGCCTTGGATGCCCGCTCAAGCCTGTTATTTGTGCCACTGCTGGAAGTTGATCCTCAAACGGGTAAGGCCTTGGACTACGCAATGTTGTCCAACGAGCTAGAACAGCTTCGTGCAGATTTCCGGGCCCAGGGGTTGATTATCCATATCACAGGCTTTGCCAAAGTCGTCGGCGATCTCATTGACGGCTTGAAACAGATACTGATGTTCTTCGCGGTCGCCATCCTGATTGCCACCATTATGCTGTATTGGTTTACCCGATGCGTTCGCAGCACGCTGCTGGTTATGGCTTGCTCGCTTGTTGCAGTGGCTTGGCAGTTGGGCCTTGTTGCCTTGCTGGGGTTTGAACTGGACCCGTACTCGGTATTAGTCCCGTTTCTGGTGTTGGCTATTGGCATAAGCCATGGCGCGCAAAAAATGAACGGCATCATGCAAGACATCGGGCGCGGCATGCACCGACTGGTGGCGGCTCGTTTTACCTTTCGCCGACTGTTCCTCGCCGGCCTCACTGCGCTGCTGTGTGACGCTGTCGGGTTCGGCGTATTGATGCTGATCGACATTAAGGTTATCCAGGACTTGGCCTTGATCGCTAGTATCGGTGTGGCGGTTCTGGTGTTCACTAACCTCATCCTACTGCCAATCCTGCTTAGTTTTTGCGGGGTTGGTGCCAACGCCGCTGCGCGCAGTCTGCGCAGTGAAGAGGCGGCGGAACAGGGCGTCAAACATCCGCTTTGGGCATTTTTGGATCTATTCACACGCAGGCGCTGGGCCGCAGTGACTATCGTCGCCAGTTTATTGCTGAGTTCGTTTGGTTTTTGGGTGAGCCTACACTTGCAGGTCGGCGATCTGGACCCTGGCGCACCTGAGCTGCGGGCTGATTCGCGTTACAACCAGGACAATGCCTTTATAGCCTCCCACTATGGCGCCAGCAGTGACGTATTTGCGGTGATTGTGCGCACGCCGGACGGCGGCTGTTCAAGTTATCCTGCTTTAATGCGCCTTGATGCCCTGGAGTGGCGCTTGCGTCAGTTACCAGGAGTGGAATCGACCGCATCGTTGGCCAGTCTCAATCGCAGTTTGCTGGTGGGTATGAGTGAAGGGAATCCGAAATGGTATGACCTGACCCAGAACCAATCACTGCTCAACTCGATCACCGGTCGCGCGCCGCGTGAGTTGTTCAATCAGAGCTGTAACACCATCACGCTTTACGCGTATTTGCGTGACCATAAAGCCGCCACGCTCACCCGACTGGTTGACGAAGTGGAGGCTTTCTCCCAAGCCAACAACAGTCCCGATGTGAAGTTTTTGTTGGCCGCCGGTAATGCCGGGATTGAGGCCGCTACCAATATCGTGGTCAAGCAAGCCAATCACGACATGTTGTTCTGGGTCTACGGAGCCGTGATTGTTCTTTGCCTGATCACGTTCCGTTCAATGCTGGCAGTCGTCTGCGTGATATTGCCACTGGCATTAACCTCCATCTTGTGTGAGGCGTTGATGGTTTGGCTCGGTATCGGGGTCAAGGTCGCAACCTTGCCGGTCATTGCATTAGGTGTTGGCATCGGGGTCGATTACGCCCTGTATGTCATGAGCATATTGCTCGCGCGTCTCAAGGCCGGAGAGAGTCTTTCCGATGCTTACTATCACGCACTTCTGTTTACCGGGAAGGTGGTGATGTTAACCGGCGTCACATTGTCCATCGGCGTGGCTACCTGGGTGTTTTCGCCGATCAAATTCCAGGCCGACATGGGCATCCTGCTGGCGTTCATGTTCCTTTTGAACATGGTCGGCGCGTTGGTCTTGTTGCCCGCGTTGGCGCACTTCCTGTTACCCCATGCGCGTACTTGGCGCTGGGACTGGCGTAGCGTTCAAAAGAGCAATGTCGAACGGCCCCGGCGCACGACTGTGAACGTTTAATGTAATCGGCCCGGAGCGTGCAGCCATGGCTTTATCGAACATCAGTCTAGGCAGACTTAATAATTCACAACAAAAAGGATCAAACGCTATGAATGACTCCCTCGAGAAGGAGACTCAGCGTCGCCGGCGACCGGGTGCAGGCCTTCTATTGCTACTCGGAAGTTGCCTCCCCATCCTTGGTGGTGTGTTGATTGCTCCCGTATTGCCGCGGATCGCCGGGCATTTTGCGGGCAGCGCAAACACAGCGTTCCTGGTACCTATTGTGTTGACGCTTCCAGCGTTGATGATCGCTATGTTCTCACCTTTTGCTGGTTGGTTCGCTGATCGGTTGGGGCGTAAGCGTCTGCTGATTCTAGCGATGGCAGTGTACGGAATTTGTGGCCCTCTGCCGTTGATACTCGACGACCTTACGATGATTCTGCTCAGCCGAGCCGGATTGGGGCTGGCAGAGGCCGCGATCATGACGTGCTGCACTACTTTGATCGGTGATTATTACGAAGGGCAGGCGAGGGCACGCTTGTTAGCATGGCAAACCATTGCGACGTCTTTATCCGCAGCTACATTTTTCATGGTTGGCGGAATGCTGGGTGAACACGGTTGGAGAACGCCATTCTCGGTGTACTTCATTGGGTTGTTGTTCGTCCCGTTGATGTACCTGACCTTGTGGGAACCGATGCAGTCCAAATTCCGGCAAGAGCCGACAAAGCTGTTGACCAGCAATACCAGGTTTCCTTGGCGCTCCCTTTCGGTCATCTGTCTGCTGACTACCGTGGCTACTCTAGGCTTTTTCATCATTCCGGTACAAACCGGATTCTTGCTTGGCCACATTGGGATCGACTCTCCAAAAAGTACTGGGATGGCAATCGGTATCAGCCACGCGGCAGTGTTTGCGGGTGCCTTGAGCTTTCGATGGCTAAGTCGTTTCGGTCCGGGATTACTGCTTTCTGCGGCGTTTCTAATTTCTGGCGTCGGGCTGATTTTGCTGGCGACAGCGACCGATTACCCCTCTGTCATCACGGCCGTGTTGATCAACGGGCTCGGGTGCGGGCTTATGCTGCCCACGGTAGTGAATTGGGCACTGTCAAGTTTGAACTTCGAGCATCGAGGCCGAGGCACGGGTGTATTTAATGCAAGCTTCTTTGGCGGGCAATTCGCCAGTCCGCTGCTGATCATGGCGCTCATTTCCGTCTTCGGTGAGCGCTCTGAGGCGGTCGGCGCGGTCGGCTGGGCTTTGTTGCTAGCAGCGGCATTTTCGTTGATTGCACCTAGATTGGCGGGGCTCCGGTTATTTGACCCGATTCAAGCGAAGGGCGACATGACATTGCATTAACTCCTGCGCAGTCAGGGACTTAGCACTGCGTACTAACTGCATACGAGGATTGCCAAAATGAAACTTGCTACCTTGAAAGACGGTAGCCGGGACGGGCGGCTTGTGGTCGTCTCCCGGAATCTGCGCTACGCCGTTTGGCCCGAGTCATACACTACGATGCAACAGGCTTTAGAGGCTTGGTCAGTCGCTGAGCCTGTATTGGAACAGTGTTATGAGGCTTTAAACCGTGGTGAAATATCCCATTGCTTCGATTTGGAACCGGAGCTGCTGGAGTCACCTTTACCTCGTGCTTATCAATGGTGTGATGGTTCTGCTTTTCTCAATCATGGTCATTTGATTCAGCGAGCCTTTGATCTCCCGCCGCAGCCGGAAGAGTCCGTTCCGCTCATGTATCAAGGAGCCAGTGATGACTTCCTCGGACCTTGCGATGACGTGATATTACCCAGTGAAGAACATGGAATCGACTTCGAAGGCGAGTTCGCGGTCGTCGTAGATGAAGTGCCCATGGGATGTCCCGCTTCACAGGCCTTGCAATATGTACGGTTGGTCATGCTGGTTAATGACGTCAGTTTACGCGGCTTCATACAACGTGAAATCAAGTCAGGTTTTGGATTTTTGCAAGCCAAGCCTTCGTCCAGTTTCTCCCCAGTTGCCGTCACCCCTCGAGAGCTGGGCACAGCCTGGCGGGACGGGCGGGTTTGTCTTTCTTTATTAGTGAGTTGGAACCACGCGTGGTTTGGGCAACCCAGCGGCGGTGAGATGAGTTTCAGTTTTGCTGAGTTGATTGCCCATGCCGCACTGACACGACGCTTGCGTGCAGGAACCATTATCGGTTCAGGAACCGTTTCCAATGTTGACCGTGAAGCCGGTTCAGCCTGCATTTCCGAACGCCGTGCGATTGAAATTATAGAAAACGGTCAACCACGTACCCGATTCATGCGGCACGGCGATCGCGTTCGTTTGGAGGCACTTGATTCAAACGGAGAAAGTGTTTTCGGTGCGATCGATCAACGCATCACAGTTCATCCATTCCTAAACTCAGAGCGGTAATTATGACTTCTCGTACTCGTCGTCTCGTGGATCTTTCGGTCACGCTGGATAACAATCCCTACACCGATCCACCACCGTTGCTGCCGAAAATTGACTACGCCGATCACCAGACCGGCGCGCCGGAACTATTGGCCATGTTTCCAGGACTTCGTATTGAAGATCTTCCAGGAAGTGAAGGCTGGGCTGGTGAACGTCTGCAAATTACAACTCATAGCGGCACCCATATGGACGCACCTTGGCACTATGCCTCGACCACCGATGGCGGTAAACCGGCCTACGGAATTGATGAGCTTCCGTTGGAGTGGTGCTTGCGACCAGGGGTCAAGTTAGATTTCCGTCACTTACCTGATGGGCATGTAGTGAGTGCTGCCGAAATAGCTACCGAGTTGGCGAGGATCAATTACGTTTTGCAGCCGCTGGATATTGTTTTGGTCAATACCCGTGCAGGTTCGATCTTTGGTCAGCCGGGCTATTTAGACGCAGGCGTTGGTATTGGTCGCGAAGCGACGATGTTTCTGCTTCAGCAGGGTGTGCGCGTTGTGGGGACTGACGCCTGGAGCTGGGATGCTCCATTCAGCCATACCCGTGCTCGTTTCGCTGCTACCAATGATGCTTCTCTTATTTGGGAGGGACACAAAGCAGGCAGGGACATTGGTTATGGTCAAATGGAAAAACTTACCAACTTGGAATGCTTACCGGCTCATGGATTCGAAGTGTCTTGTTTTCCATACAAAATTAAGCACGCGTCGGCAGGTTTTGTACGGGCAGTCGCTATTTTCGAAGAGTAATACGGGTCCTTCCGCTTAAAGCTGGAACGTGATCAGCTGTTTAATGTCATTAGACAAGCGATTTGGGGTTAAAATTTCGTAAGTGAACACTGTTATTGCTTTTATTAAAAGGTCGGCGCTCTTTGAACTCGTGCTAAGCCGAGTGGCGTCTGTACTCACTAATGATTGCCGAGGTTCGACCGGTGAATCAATTCGTCGCATCAATGATAAAAATAATCTCCAGGCGTTCTAATGAAGGGAGTATGAGTATTAATGAAGTCACAACCTCACTTGCCGCAGCAGGCGTTGAATCCTATTGGGTAGACTATCGTGCGAGTCGTGTCACTTATTATATCCGCAATGGCGATGTGTTCATTCTCGAAATTGACCAGTCGGTGAAAGGTATTCCTTATGAGTTTTCATGTATGTGCATTCAGGCCGCGGCCAACGGATTGCAGGGTGGAGAAATGATGCTTCCCGACTTTACGCATCATATTCAAGCCGCCGGTTGTGTTGGATACGCGGTGTGGATCTTAGGGAAAGTTGTAATTTATCATGGTCGAAAGGGCGAGCAACATATCGATCCTATCCCCAGTTTTTTTTAATGTTGCTGGCGTTTTAGTAGAAAATTAATCGTTTGATAGTAATTTGTTCATGGGATTTAGTGTTTTCTGTCGGAGATATAGGCAGGAGCGGTTAAATATTCATTGGGCCCTATGCGCGCGCCTTTCTCCGGCTTGAGGAAGAAATGTTGAATAAATCTCTGAGGGCGAAAATCCTCGTGCTGTTGATCTGCAGCCTGATGGCGATATTGCTGGTAGCGCTAGCCTGTTTTCAGTACCTGTCTAATAGTATTAGGAGTTACCATGACTTGGTAGGTGGTCCGCTGTATACATCGCAATTGATTAATGAGGCCAACCTGCAATTCAAGGTTCAGGTTCAAGAGTGGAAAAATCTTTTGCTAAGAGGCAAGCAGCCCGCCGATGTGGAAAGATATTGGAGGCTTCTCCAAGCACGTCAGAATGATGTTCAGAGAATTTTGAGTGAGCTTGTAGGAAATAAGGGAGTAGATGATCAACTCGAAAATCGCATTAAGCGGTTGCGTGATGAGCACCGACAGTTAAGTGCGGCTTACCAGAATGGTCGCGATGTTTATATTGCGGCTAACAGCGATCCTACTGCTGGTGACCAGGCCGTTGCTGGGGTGGACCGCGCTGTCACTGAAAAACTAAGCCAACTGGTGTACGAATTGGGCAAACAAAGCGCCGAGCAGTCGGCGCTGATCAGCTCCAGCGCCAGCCGAACTGTGTTTCTAGGTGTCGTCGTAGTGCTCGCGTCCGCCTTGCTAATAGGCCTGCTGACCCTATTGCTGATCAACCGTTATTTGATAAACCCCATCCGTGGAATGATCGACTACGTGGAAAAGCTCAGTCAGGGTAAGTTTGCAGAGCGCGTCGATAGCGATCGGGAAGATGAGCTCGGCAACCTGGCCATGGCTGCAAATACTTTACGCGACTTCCTAGTGGAAACTTTCACGCACCTGCAGCGCGGTGCTGCTGATCTAGGCAACGCCAGTGGAGAATTGAATGCAATCGCCGGCCGCATGATCAGCGGGACGAATGAGCAATTTGATCGTACCGATCAGGTAGCCACTGCGATGAACGAGATGTCCGCCACTGCTCAAGAAGTCGCCCGACATTCCGCCGATGCAGCACGCGCCGCTGATGACGCCGACCAGTGCGTGCAACAGGGCGAAAAAATTATGCAAAGCACGATCAAGACCATCACTCAAATGCGCGGAGAGATCGTCAATACCGCAATCGTCATCCGGAGGCTTGAAACTGATAGTGGCCGCATAGGCAAAGTGTTGGAAGTTATTCGAGAAATTGCCGAACAAACCAATTTGTTGGCGTTGAACGCGGCGATCGAAGCGGCACGCGCAGGTGAGGCCGGACGCGGTTTCGCAGTGGTGGCGGATGAAGTTCGTAGCCTGGCACAGCGTACGGCGGCGTCTATCATTGAAATCAACCAAATCATCCAGACGGTGCAAATCGGTGCAGTGGATGCCGCTCAAGCGATTGAGAGTGGTCAGTCCTGCAGTGAGGAAAGTGTTCAAAAGGTGAATCAGGCTGGCGCGATGTTGAAGCGGATATCTCTCGCGGTGGAGGCCATCCGTGACATGAATCGCCAGATCGCGATCGCAGCCGAGGAGCAAACTTCGGTGGCCGAAGATATTTCGCGCAATCTTTCCGAAATAACTAGTATCGCCAGTACCAACGTTGAGAGTGTCAGGCGCACCGAAGCGGCTAGTCATAACCTGCAAGGCTTGTCGGTCCAGATGAATGAAGTGACGGCACGCTTGAGTGCCTAGCGGGTCGTCTGGGTAAGACGGGCCGCGATACTGCCTGATTCTGTCGCGGGGTCTCCATGGGCGATATGCAATGCTCATTCAGAACTTGCATGTAGGATTTGAGTGTGCACAATCGCCGAATATCTCACTAATTTGTGCTCTTAACCACACATGCCGCAGATCCTTCTGATTCCGCGCATGCCATTGGTGCTTCAGGCTGTACGGCGGTATGTCCACCGGCGGTTCAATCATTCGCACCGCCGAGTGCTTTTCATCGATATGTGCCACCGACCTTGGCATCACCGCGATCAAGTCCGGGCGTTCGATGATGGCCGACATGCCCATGTAGTGGGATATCTGCACCACGATCTTTCTTTCTATCCCGTGCTCGGCCAGAAAGCTCTCGTACATTTCATGACTGCGGCTCCCATCGCGCACCTGCAGGTGCTCCAGCGTGCAGAACTCTTCCGTACTCAGTTGCGGCGCGATGATGCGGTGGTGGCGGCCGATGAGGCAGACCAGGTCGTGATCGAACAGGCGTTGCTGGTAGATGTTCGGTGCGTCGAGGTCGGGGAAGTAGCCCAGGGCAGAGTCCACGCGGCCTTCGCGCAGGGCGTTGTGGAGGTCTTTGGGGCCGAGGCTCAAGCACCGGTTTTTTGCGTGGGGCGCGACGCAGGCGGTCGAAGAGGGCGGAGAGGTACACCACTTCGCCGATTTCGCTGAGGCAGAAGGTGAAGGTTTCGCGGCTTGGGGCAGGGTCGAAGGTGGGGCTGGGGAGGATTTTCTGGTGGATGGTGGCGATCACCTCGCGCGTGCGTTCGACGATACTTCGCGCACGTGGCGTGGGCTCCACCGCGATGCCGCTGGGCACGAACAGCGGGTCGCCCAATGAGTGACGTAAGCGCGATAACGCGGCGCTTGCGGCCGGCTGGCTCATACCCAGGCGCTTGGCGGCAGCGGTGACTGAATCGCCCCGGTTTTCCTAGATATGTCAAAGTCTAAAAAAGGTGCAAGCCGAGGAAAAGTTCAATAAATCCGCTTATGGCCGATTTCTGCCGGCGACGATAGGTAGAAAACGAGCCATTGTGGTCAATCGATCTGAGACGACGAGTTGGATGGCGTATACCAGTGAACTCTGGAGGCCACATAAACGTGTTTTTGCATCTTAGGCGTGAAGGTGGTGTCGAGTGTGCCCAGTGCTATCGAAACCCAATCGGAAAATTCACTTTGAGAACGTGACCAGAACAAAGTCGAACCACACTGAGCACAGAATTCACGTTGCACAGATTCTGAAGAAGAATACTTAGTGATGTGCCTGGCGCCGTTGAGTGTTCGTAACGCGCTTCGGGGCACGCTACCATACGAAGCGAATGCTGCACCGTGACCTTTACGGCATTGACTACAGTGACAATGACTCACTGCTTTTGGCGTAGTCAGTAGCTCATACCTGATTGCTGAGCATAGGCAGCTTCCCTTGTAGATCTCTGTCATGCGTTCGTCCCTGTCGCTGGAAGAGGCGCCAGCTTACTCACTTGAATCTGATCAGTCGAACGTCTGCTTCTGGCCGAAAGCTGACGCTCGTGACGCATCGCGGGCTGTCAGAGGAGGCTAGTGACTTCGACGACTTCTACCTGCGAGCAGTGGATCAGAGCCCCCATCCCGAAAATCGACTCAAGTTCGACTTCGACCACCTGATCTTCCACCTGCCTGAACTCAATCGAATTGATGACATTTTGGTGGTTGAAGTCTTCTACGGACAGCCGGTGCAGGCCGGTGAACAGGAATTCGATCAGGATGCTCTTGCAGCGGATCACTTCATAGTCTGAGGTGCCGCACCCAACCTCTTCATATTGGCAGACGTGCACGCACAGACGGGCCGATGTAGTGGATGCCTGACCCGGTGCGCCACGGGAGGCCGAAAACGATATGACCTCAGCATCATGAAAAATCCAGGCCAGTAACCCAATTTCTCAATCACTTTGTCGGCATTCGGGATATTTGCAGGGCATTCCATCGTAAGCGTTCCTGTAATTTGGACAAATTTGGTTCAGGGCTTGCCAGGTGTACTTTTGGCGCCAGGAGAGCATTGGCAGTATGCAGGCAACTGAATGAATGGGAGTAGCGCTGCTAAATGGCCGCGAACGGCCAGAAACCGCTACCGCCACCGGCGCCAAGGGTCAGACGACTCTTGCAAAAGGTTGGAGGAAAAAGCGATGGCTCAATGGTGGTTTTTATCTGACCAGCTATGATAAACCGCATGCTCGGGTTAACCCAAACCCAGGAAAGGGTGGGGCAGTCATTGCTGGCAAGATGCCAAGGAGAATGTCTGGGTTCCTAATTGGCAAGGTGGCCGTTCGCACGGTGGCCCTCACTGGGATTTCCAAACCCCAGGTGGCGGTTATATAAAGGTTAAGCCAAAAAAATCAGCGGCATATATAAATGAAAAACATTCAAATTATTGATGCTGCTGAAAACTGCGTATATGACATTTTTGGGGCAACCGAAGAAGAGTTTAATTTGATATTTTCAAATGAAACCGACATTGCCTTCATTGACGAAGTTTATGCTAATGGATCTTTAGATGCACTGGACGCTGCGCTCATTGAGATCTGGAAAAGACCAGTTATGAAAGCTGATGCACAAGGGATTCATGGAACTCTGTTTTACGAGCTAGAAGGAAAGAAAGTTTACTACCCAAATCGCCGGGATCGAGAAGCGACTAATCCCGACGGTTCATCTCTTCGATAACTTTAGCTATATAGTTCGACTAGAAATGGTGATCCATTTTTTGAAAGGCCACAGGAAGATTGCTGCCGTTCCCGAGAGGCGCTCTGGTCGAAAGCAGACTGATGTGACCTCCGCTATTGGCCGTGAGCTACACCTCGCGAAAGGCAGCTTTGGGGTGACTTCAGCCCTTCGTGACAGGCAGAAGTCGGCCAGAAACCGCCATCGGTTCCAAGGGTTTATAGTATTAAGCGTAGACAGAGGAAATAGTGATATGTAACTACTATACCTTCACTAGGTAAAATGTACGGTACTCCCGGCTGGGGCGCTCATGCAAGTGACCTTAACGGACGATTAGCGAAAATTTCGGCAATAATATCTCTTGGGAAAAAGATAGGTTGTCATATGACAACAGAAAAAGCCGCTTCAGACACTCTATATTTACCGAGCACGCCATTATGAAGATATCTGTAGACTTTTCCATATACACGCAGGCAGATGGCGTATTTGGAAGTGTGTCCGGCGAAATTGAGAGTCTCACCCCGCCTCAAATAGGAGATTCCATATCATTTCTCTTTCCGCAGGGTGATCAAGCCATTGATCCGTCAATAGGGTTCAGTGGAATCTTGAAAGTGATTGATCGAGTCATAGCTGCTAATCGAGATGATCAACTGTTGATGCTGGCGCTAAGTGATATCACTTTGACTACAAAAAGTGATGCGCTCAAACTGGTAGAATATCTCGAATCCGCTTTCGATCTGTTTTCCGTAATTTATTCCGAATAAATGACCTTGGTGTAAGCCACAATCCGCGTCAAATGGAGCGCGATGATGCATCTATAGCGTGTAGCAATGTCACCATAGTCAAATTTATGCATAGCCAACCTCCATATGAATCGCTTCTGTTTTTTAGAGTCTTCGAATGACCACCCTTGGCTGTTTCTAGTCCATCACTACAGATAAAAACCACCCTGCGAAATCATTGTTACTCAAAAAGCGGAACAATAATATATAAAATTAGCATCGTGAAGTCGGACAAATAATCAATGAGTCACCATCTAAAGCATCGCACAGAAAAAGCATAGTGCCTCCACGAAACTCCGTCACTTTGAAAACCTCATTTTGAATCGCCCCGAGTTTCGTAGAAGCTTCCAAGCCTCAACAGAGGCATGATAAGACTCTGCGGAAAAGTCCGCTATTGGCCGATTCCTGCCGGTCATTGCCGCCCAGATAGATGGTCACATCCCTTGCAAATGACGGGTCAAGTCGAATGCAAATGAGTAGTTACTCCATGCAATTATGCACGGAATCTTCGAGTCTGGCAGCATCGTGGATGAGTATGATTTCGAAACCGCTCTAACTTAGCTCTGGATTGTTTCCGCTTTCATCGCTGGTGCCTTTCATGGCTGAACGGCATCGGTAGACTGCCGCTTACGGCGACTGACTCATGTCGACCCAAAGCTGTCTTGTTGTGGCGTTAGGCTGGGGGCATCCTTTTCAAACCATCCAAAGCATGCCCTCAGATGTGCCCCCAATGAAGCGATCCACTGGAAGTGAATGGACGTCCATGGTTTGTTGAAAGGCAGAAATGACCAGATGAACAGCCTGCCCGACGACACCTAAAGACTCTCAGGGGCGCCAAAAAACATCTGAATCCGCGACCGCAACCACCGCTCCCCGGGATCATTGTCCTGCGACCCCCGCCATGCCATGTGCAGTTCGAACGAGCGCACTGGCAGTGGCGGCTCTTCGGCGCGCAATCCGCCGGCTGAGGTCAGGGCTTCGGCCGCATAGTCGGGTACGGTGGCCAGGATGTCGGTGCCGGCCAGCAATGTGCCCAACCCGTTGAACTGTGGCACGGCCAGGACCACATGGCGTTTGCGGTCGAGCTTTTCCAATTCTTCATCGATAAAGCCGCTGAGGTCCCCGGCGAAGGACACCAGTGCGTGAGGGCGGGAGCAGAAGTCGTCCAGGGTCAGGGAGCCTGGCACGCTGTCGGCGCGCAGCAGTTTCGGCAGGCTGCGGCGCAACACCTTGCGCTTGGCGTTGGCCGGCAGGTCGGCGGTGTAGCTGACGCCGATGGAAATCTCTCCGGACGCCAGCAGGCCCGGCATCAGAATGTAATTGACCCGCCGCACCACCAGCACGATGCCGGGTGCTTCGGCGCGCAGGCGTTTTAGCAGTTGGGGCAGCAGGGCGAATTCGACATCGTCGGACAGGCCGATGCGGAATACCGCGGTGCTGGTTGCCGGGTCGAATTCGGCGGCGCGGCTCACGGCGGTGGAGATCGAGTCCAGCGCCGGGGAGAGCAGGGCGAAGATCTCCACCGCCCGGGCAGAGGGCTCCATGCTGCGCCCGGTGCGCACAAACAGGGGGTCATCGAACAGACCGCGCAGGCGCGACAAGGCCGCACTGATGGCCGGCTGGCCAAGGAACAGCTTCTCGGCAGCGCGGGTCACGCTGCGCTCATGCATCAAGGTTTCGAATACGATCAAGAGGTTAAGGTCGACACGACGCAGGTCGTTACGGTTCATCTTGTGTCCTGGAAGAGTCAGCGAACTTGACGAGAGCGGCCACATAGCAACAATGGCCAGCATGAATCTTACGGGGAAAGGCTGGTACTCTGCACCGGCTAATTGAGATTTCCTACGATGTTTGAGGTGTATTCCTCAGTTGCGGAATCAATGACAGGCATGTCGACTATTAACGGTGACCGGTGGTCTTACCTGGAAAGCCCAGATAGAGTTCATGGCATTAGAGGTTACTTTGACGAGGTTTGCGATGTCCCGCACGATCCGTTTTCACAAGTTTGGTCCGGCCGAGGTGCTCAAGTGCGAAGAGCATGCAGCCGCGCAGCCCGCACCGGGCGAAGTGCAGGTGCGTGTCGACGCGATTGGCATCAGCTGGTACGACATTCTGTGGCGCCAGAACCTGGCGTCTTCCCATGCCCGCCTGCCATCGGGCCTTGGCCACGAGATGGCCGGGGTGGTCGTAGCCCTGGGCGACGGCGTGGATGACTTGGCAGTGGGCGATAAAGTGGCCAGTTTTCCGGCCGAGAGCCCCAATGATTACCCGGTGTATGGCGAACAGATCGTCCTGCCCCGTTCGGCCCTGACCCGTTACCCGGATGTCTTGAGTCCGATCGAAGCCAGCGTTCACTACACGCCGCTGCTGATCGCCTACTTTGCGTATGTGGACCTGGCGCGGGTCAAGCCCGGGCAATTTGCCTTGGTGACCGATGCCAGCCATTGTGCCGGCCCGTCCTTTGTCCAGTTGGGCAAGGCCCTGGGCGTACGCGTCATCGCGGCCACCAAAGACAGTGACGAGCGCGAGTACTTGCTGTCCCTCGGGGCAGAGAAGGTCATCGTCACCGAGGAGCAGGACTTGCTGATGCAGATCAACAAGTTCACCGACAACCGTGGCGTCGATGTGGTATTCGACGGCCTGGGTGGTCCGCAGATGTCGTTGCTGGGTGATGTATTGGCCCCGCGTGGCAGCCTGGTGCTCTACGGCTTGCAAGGCGGTAACCAGACACCGTTCCCGGCCTGTGCGGCGTTCCAGAAGAATATTCAGTTTTTCGTGCACTGCATCGGTAACTTCACCGGTAAGCCGGAACTGGGCATTATCCAGGACCAGGTGGCGCTGCAACGGGCGCTGCGTGACATCAACCAACTGACCGCAGACCGGGTACTGGTGCCACTGAAAACCACCGTGTTTCCCTTCAACCAATTCGTTGAAGCCCACCGCTACATGGACGAATGCCCATGCCGTGAGCGGGTTGCGTTGCAGGTCGAAGCTGTTTGAATTGTAGGAATATTCGCAAATGAGTATTCCTGCCCCCAGGCGCATGGGGTAAATGCGCCATTTGACAGGGCTTAAGCTGCATGACCACTTGGATGCTTTTGCATAGCCCTGCACCGTAAACGATGTCTTTCTCCCTGACGCCGCCCTGAATTCCAGCGCGGCGTTTCTGTGTGTACGAGATTCGGCCGGCACCGAAGGTTCATCTGAACTGGTTTCTGGCTCAGTTCTGTATCTGTTAATCATTATTCCAGCACCGATAATTGTGCCTTCACTGTCATCTCAAGGATTGAGCAATGATTGAACTTCTGGCATTCGTGCGTCGAGATTTCGCAACTAACAGGGGCGTGATTGAAAGGAATCAAACTATGGGTATTTACACCAAAGGATTTTTCCGTTATTGGCCGAGTTCAGTTTTATTCGGAATGAGTGTGTCGGAAGAATCTTTAAAGTATCGGCTAAAAACGCGCGGGAAGACGTCGGAACCTTCCTAGGGTAAGGCGCAGTGGCAGGGAAATGCCTGTAATAGAGCGGCTTATCCGCTTGTTAAATCCAGGCCCTCCACCGAGTAGCCGATCTCGTTTTATTACGGGGTGCTAGTGTTTGTTCATTGGCGCGCTGTGTGAAACACAAGCCTCTTAATACATGAAGTCAGGTCGAGCGACTGCTGTTTGCAGTTGTGGAGTACTGATATTTCAACTCAGGTGGTAAAACTATGAGCGCTATTCACGAACAGGCAATGAACTATGTTTACCAACAAGTTCTGCAGCGTCTGGCAGGGCACTTCACTCGCGCAGAGCGTACGGCGCTTCAATTATTGATCCAGCGCATTATCGTGGCGGCCGGAGGCATGGAGCAGGTGGGTGACTACAAAGTCATGGTGGCGCATGGCGGCGGGGAGGTCAGCAGCTACACCCTGGCTCTGCTGCGCGCCGCCCAATTGACCATTGCCGCCCGTGCGCCTCGCACGTTTCAACTGCGTGTCGCCACGCTGCGTCACGCCGGCGTGACCCAGGGCATGCTGGACACCCTGCACCGTGGCTACAGCCGGCTGTTCTTCCATGATGACCCCCGGGTCGAATTGTTGATGGTGGAGAACCACGAGGTACTGCCGTTCAATCATCAGCGACCACCGTCCAGCGCCGGGCGTGAAACCAGTCAGCGCAATATGCTGATGGTGGGCCACATGACCTCCGGTGATATTCGCGCCACGCTGTGTAACGACACCTACATGGCCCTGGGCGATTTCTATCAGCGTGTGACCACGTGGAACGGCGGGGTACATGCGCTGGTCAGTGGCGACGCCTCACGCAAGCAGAGCCAGTTCCTGGCCTGGATGAAAAAGACGGCACAGGCGGCAGGTGTCGCGGTTGCGCCCACGCGCCCGCTGTCGCTCAACGGCCTGTTTGCACGCATGGACGACTGGAGCGCCGGTTATTACAGCGACTTGTACAGCGACTTGTACGGCGAGCATGCTGCGCTCCAGGAACATCCGGGCAAGGTCGGCCATCGTCACTTGGCCTACATCGGCATCGCTGATTTGCTGGAGGGTATCGAGCCCGGCACGACCCCGTTGCTCACCGAGTTCATGGCCCATGCATCCGACCCTTTCGGCTTTCATTTCAGCCATCCGGACTGCGCCAACCCCTTGTTGATGGCGCATCTGCGTGGCTTGCAGGCGCAGTGCCTGCGTGAGCTGGAGTATGCCGAGGGCGTCGAAGGATTTGTCCAGCGGGCCGCGACGTTCATGCGTGGCCACCATATTCCAGAAGCCTTGATCACTCAGGCGGGGACGCGCGAAGGACGCTTGTTGTCGAGTGCCTACGCCCACCAGTTCTTCGGGTTGGAGGAAGTGCAGCTGGTGTGCCTGTTGTTTTCACCCTTCATTCACCACGGCGAACGTCTGGAAGGCTATTTGCGTCAGTGCCATCCCGGCATGCTGGTTGCACTGCCCGAGCTCCACAAAGCCTTGCAGGGCAAACCTTGCGCCGACATGTTGCAACAATGGATGACGGACATCAGCGGCCTGCCGATGCCCTTGCTGCAACACCTCTATCGCAAACGTCCGGCGGGCATGGAGCGCGATAATCCTCACTGTCTTCCCCCGGTGGTCTATGAAGCCTTGCAACTGTCGGGACGATGAGCCTGCGCGGCGAGCGGCAGACACACTTCGCGTATCAGGCGGTCTATCGCTACATGATCAGCCTGATCAATGAAGTGGCCACCGATGTCCCGGCCAAACTGCCGTCCTTGCGGCAGTTATCACAGCGTCTGAGTGTGTCGATCTCGACCATCCAATACGCCTACTCGCTGCTGGAGAAGGAAGGGCGGGTCTATTCCGTGGCCAAGTCGGGCTATTACGCCTGGCCGATAGGGGCAGGTGCGGCGACCTGTGCAGGTGGCGACTTGCTTGATCGGCTCTACGCCGCCGCCCGCAGGCCCGGGATGATGGTGCTCAGCGGCGATGAATCCACGCTGCTGGCCTCCCTGGACGGTACTTTGTTGCGATTGGAGCGGGAGCTGGTGCGCCAGTACCCGCGCCACCTGCAGCCCTGGAGTCAGCCATGCGGGGTGTGGGAGCTGCGGGCCGCGTTGGCGGCACGCTATACCTCATCGCCAACACGCTGCTGGCATGCCGACGATGTGTACATCGGCGCCGATCTGCGCGGGGTGCTGGAAATCCTGGTCGACGTACTCGACCTGCGAGGCGCGGCGGTGATTGTCGAGTCCCCGTGCGACTGGCTGATCCTGCGCCTGTTGCAGGAGGCGGGCGTGCGGATCATCGAGCTGCCCTGGCTGGACGACGGCCAACTGGACCTGGCGTGTTTCGAGCAACTGTTGCGCGATGAGCCGGTGCACCTGGCAGTGCTGTCCTCAACGGTGAGCTTGCCGTCGGGAGTTGTCATGAGCATGCCTGATCGTCTGCAACTGGCCCAGTTGCTTGACCGCTACGGCTGCTGGCTACTGGAAAACGATACCTTCGCCGAGCTGAATTTCATGCTGCCCCAGGTCCCGCTCAGGGATCTGGTCAGCCCGGAGCGCCTTATCCTGTTCTCATCGTTCGAGAAGATCCTCGGGCCGGAAGTGCCCTATGGGTATCTGCTGTCGCGGCGCATGAGCGATGAGTTGCAGCGCCGCTTCTTGTTGCGTTCGTTCCGATTGTCATCGATCCGTCAGCGTGCGGTCGCGAGGCTGTACCAGAGTGGGCGTATCGACCAGCATCTGCGCGCGTTGCGCCAACTGTTGCGCGAGCAGGCCGGTGAAATGAGCCTGCGCCTGGAGCGGCACCTCGACGGGCAAGTGCAGTACTGCATGCCCACCGCCGGCGCGACGTTCTGGCTGGAGGCAACACCTGCGGTAGATATGCGTCAGGTCTTCCAGCGTCTGCTGGCCCAGCAGGTGGTGATCGCCCCCGGCGAACTGTTCAGCGTTTCGGGGTTGTACCGGCAGTACCTGCGCGTAAGCCACACGTTCCAGGGGCAGCCGGACCTGGAGGTGGCCCTGCTGGCGTTAAGCGAAGCGTTGCGACAGGGATAGGCTGACAGAGGGCGTATGAAATATCTGTTGAATCTGTAGGATCGATACCGTCGCACAGCAGTCCAACTCTCAGTAAACTGGCATTTTTCCAAATCCTTCTTTCCGAGGTTCATGCATGACAATCAGTCCTTTTGCGGGCAAGCCGGCGCCAGCCCAGTTGCTGGTGGATATCCCGCGACTGGTCACGGCCTACTACACAGGCCAGCCTGATGCAGCAATCTCCACCCAGCGTGTGGCATTCGGTACATCGGGGCACCGTGGCAGTTCGTTCGACCTGGGCTTCAACGAATGGCATGTGCTTGCCATCAGTCAGGCGATCTGCCTGTACCGTGAAGCCCAGGGCATCGACGGCCCGCTGTTTGTCGGCCTGGACACCCATGCACTGTCCACGCCCGCCGGCGCCAGTGCGCTGGAAGTGCTGGCGGCCAATGGCGTGCACGTCATGCTCGCCGAAGGCGATGAGTACACGCCGACCCCGGCGGTGTCCCACGCAATCATCTGCTACAACCGTGGCCGCACCCGTGGCCTGGCCGACGGCATCGTGATCACGCCGTCCCACAACCCGCCACAAAGCGGCGGTTACAAGTACAACCCGCCCAACGGCGGTCCTGCCGATACCCACGTCACCAAGTGGATCGAGGCCAAGGCCAACGAACTGCTGGCCAACAAGCTGGCCGGGGTCAAACGCATGCCCCATGCGCAAGCCCTCCAGGCGCCTACCACCCATCGCCATGACTACCTCAACAGCTACGTGGCCGACCTGATCAATGTGATCGATATGGACGCCATCCGCAGCGCCGGGCTGCGCCTGGGCGTGGATCCGCTGGGAGGAGCAGGTGTGCGCTACTGGTCGGCGATTGCCGAGCACTACCGCCTGAACCTGGACGTGGTGAACACCGAAGTCGACGCCACCTTCCGCTTCATGAGCGTCGACTGGGATGGCCAGATCCGCATGGACCCGTCCTCCAGCTACGCCATGCAAGGTCTGATCGGCCTCAAGGAGCGTTTCGATGTAGCCTTCGCCTGCGATCCGGACCACGATCGTCATGGCATCGTGACGCCGTCCGGCGGCCTGCTGGCGCCGAACAACTACCTGGCGGTGTCCATCGATTACCTGTTCCAGAACCGCCCGGACTGGCGCGCCGATGCCGCCGTCGGCAAGACCGTGGTCAGCAGTGGCCTGATCGACCGCGTCGCGGCGCGTATCGGTCGCCGCCTGTACGAAGTGCCGGTGGGTTTCAAATGGTTTGCCGATGGCCTGTTCGAAGGTTCGCTGGGCTTCGGCGGTGAAGAAAGCGCCGGTGCGTCATTCCTGCGCAAGGATGGCACCGTGTGGAGCACTGACAAGGACGGCCTGATCCCGGCGCTGCTGGCCGCGGAAATGACCTCGCGCAAAGGCCAGGATCCGAGCCAGATCTACCGTGGCCTGACCGACACCCTGGGCGAACCTTTCGCGATTCGCGTCGACGCCAAGGCTACGCCGGCGCAGAAAGCCTTGCTGGGCAAACTTTCGCCCGAACAGGTCACATCCACCGAGCTGGCCGGCGAGCGCATCCAGCAGATCCTCAGCCATGCGCCTGGCAACGATCAGGCCATCGGCGGTTTGAAAGTAATGACCGAAAACGGCTGGTTCGCCGCGCGGCCATCGGGCACCGAGGACATCTACAAGATCTACGCCGAAAGCTTCATCGGCGAAGATCACCTCAAGCAACTGGTGGAAGAGGCGCAGGTGTTGGTGGATGGTGCCATCTCCCAATAACTGACACGCCGCCGAAAATGTGGGAGTAGCGGTCGTGGCAGGCCTCTGTTGGCCATGCCGCCGTCTTCGCAGCGATGCGGCGACCCGACAAGCCAGCT